>CAZCHZ010000229.1:0-3050 GCA_964498615.1 uncultured Legionellaceae bacterium
ATTAAATGATGTTTGCCCATCATCCCTGCCCCTACAACGGCAAGACGAATCTTTGATTTAGGTTGTCGAAATTTTTTTAGTTCAATCAATGACATAAGTTATCAAGCTCAAAATACTACTGAAAGAATCTTCGAAAATCTAAAGATACCTGAAACTACCGCAACGCACCAGTCTATTGCTTGTCAGCCACCGTCTACCTAAGATATGCTCCCGAGCTTAGGAGAGATGTCCGAGCGGCTTAAGGAGCATGCCTGGAAAGCATGTGTACGTCAAAAGCGTACCGAGGGTTCGAATCCCTCTCTCTCCGCCAGCCTGCACGGTCCATACTGGAGACATGGGTACGCACTTTGTGTTAAGATGAATCGTGTATGACAGGAGTGTTAGCTATGCTAAATATACATATTTTTACAAATGTCCCTGATGTAGATGATTACGCACATGCACAAGCTTTTGAGCGTGCATTCACCAAAATATTAAAAGCGAGAAACACCAATTTTCAATGTCATATCTGGCATAAAGACAACTACCAGTCTTTTGAAAATTGGTTAATTAAACCGAACTTGACCAATGAAAAAAATCTAGTGATTGGGCTTGGAGATGCAGGCCTAGCGTTATTAAAGCATCTACGACAAAATAAAATATTCAACACAAATGCTAAATGGGTTTGGTCTGGGGAACACTATATGGATGACTTAGCAGAACATCTGCCATGGCTTGATGGTATTTGTCTTCCATTGCAGAAAATACACTTGATAGAAGCCGCGAACAAAGCAAAAACATCAGCAGACCAAAATGAAGTAAAAGAAAAAGACGAAACACAACGATTCCCACATGTATTTTCTGCCATGGGCGTTCCAAACGCTGACATTGCCAAAAACATAGATGATCAATATCACATTTTTGAAGAACAAACTAAAGTGCCAGCACATGGGCCTCTTTCTGGCCTCATTTTAGGCAAACTTACCCCAGAGTACGCGAGCCGTTTTGCGGATTATCTGGTCAAAAATACTCAGGGATCCCTTGCAATTGCTACGCATTCCAACATAAGCAAAGAAAGCTTAGATGCTTTTCTTGAGGTTTTAACCAAACATAATCGACACTACGAACTCTGTAATGAAAATGATATGGGCACAAACCCTAGTTATGCGATTTTAGGATTCATGCGAAAAGAGGGAACGGGTGACGTATACATGACTTTAGATTCTACTCCCTTAATAACCACTGGGTTTGAAGCGCTAAAAGATTTACCCTGTGCTTCTGTCGTTGGTGTTGATACTGATAACATGAGTAAAACATTTGCTGACTTAGCGTATGAAGAGGGTTACATGGCGCATCTCACATGGGACAAAACCGATAATATTTATCGTTTGAAACCCCGAAAAGAAATTAAAACACAGAAAAAATCTGAACAGGGTGATAATGAAACTGCTGCCGAATCTTTGGTGAGACAAATTTTACAAGTTATGGCCATAGATCTTGGCGTACCCCAAAGTTTTACTCCAAGTTTTACTCAACAATCAGCACCATCATCCACAAGCAGAAAAAAACCTAAGAAATGTAAGCAGTTTTGCCTGATACTATAAAAGATACTATCTGTTAGACAATACAAGCATCAACACGTTGCAGATCTTTTTTCTCTAACATCATTTCTTCGATTAATTCCATTAAGACATGTCCTGCCGTAATATGTGCCTCTTGTATACGTGCTGTTTCTTTTGAAGGAACAACAAAAGCATGATCACAATATTGCAATGCTTCCCCCCCACTGCCACCTAAAAATCCAAGTGTCATGATGCCTTTTGATTGCGCCATCTTAAGGGCACGATTAACATTTGCCGAACGTCCAGAAGTGGTGATCCCTAATAAAACATCCTTGGGTTGACCCAGGGCCTGGACCATGCGTTCATATAAACATTCAAAGCCATAATCATTTCCACAGGCAGTCATCGTAGAAGAATCCATGGTGAGGGCAATGGCTGGCAAGGATTCACGGTTCACATCGCTTCGAAGCCGAATTAATAATTCCGCGGCCAAATGCTGGGCATCAGCCGCTGAGCCTCCATTACCACATAAAAGTAATTTGCCTCCCGCTCTTAAGACATTCACAATATCAGCCGCCATATCCACTAAGGTAGTTAGATAGGGCCCTTCCACAATCTCTTTTTTCAAGGCAATCGAAGACATAAAGCATGCGCGGCCATATTGGACCCATTTTGCCGTGTTCATCAAAGCCCTACTCCAGTTATGAAACTTAATATAGATATCATAAAACAAAATCATATTAATTTAAATAAAAGATTAGAATTTAGTTGTCTTGCTTTTGATTGCTCTGGACGTATCTGTCAGTTTTCGGTAAGATTTAGCCTCTAAAATCTCTTTTGGCTGATAGGGTTTACAACAGACATGACAATTCTCGTGACAGGTACTGCAGGTTTTATTGGCTTTCATGTATCTCAACATCTCCTCAATCGAGGCGAGCGCATCTTAGGCATTGATAATATGAATGATTATTATGATGTGCGTCTCAAAGAAGCACGGCTTGCAAACTTAAACCCACATCCCAATTTCACATTCCAACGCATGAATATTGCTGATAGAGACGCGATGACCGCCCTGATTGATCGGCATGCCGATATTAATCGCATTGTTCATCTGGCTGCACAAGCTGGGGTACGTTATTCACTTAAAAACCCCTATGCTTATGCTGAATCGAATATGCTAGGACAGTTGACCCTCCTTGAAGCTTGCCGAAAATTGCCTCAATTAAAACATCTTGTTTATGCAAGTAGCTCGTCTGTATATGGCGCCAACCAAAAATTACCTTTTGCTGTTTCCGATCCTGTAGACAATCCAATATCGCTTTATGCAGCCACTAAACGCAGTTGCGAATTAATGTCCTATACTTACAACCATTTATTTCATATTCCATCCACAGGATTACGTTTTTTTACCGTCTATGGCCCCTGGGGTAGACCCGATATGTCTGCTTTTTTATTTACCAAAGCCATTTTTGAAAATCAGGAAATTGCTGCTTTTAATCATGGAGATAT
>CAZCHZ010000230.1:0-3044 GCA_964498615.1 uncultured Legionellaceae bacterium
AGAACCAGATAAATTACTGGCTATGCTGAGCAAAGAAATTTATGCAGCAAAATTAGGTAAATATTTAACGATTGTGTATTGTGTTTTGGATTGGGTTGATCATAAATTACGCTACAGCATTGGGGGGCATTATCCTAATCCTGTTTGGAAAACATCGGGAGATGTGCATTTTTTAGAAGGGAAGAGTTTCCCTGTGGGCATTATGGCAACTGCGGAATATCAAATGCGTATTGTTGATATCCCCAAAGATTTTGAGTTGCTACTCTTTTCAGATGGAATACTTGAAATTCTAAAAGCCCCTGATTTGCCAGCTAAAGAAAAAATGTTGCTCTCTATGGTGAAAGAATCAGAAAATATAGACTATTTTTTAAATAAGCTAAGTCTTGGCAAAGATCAAAAGGGTTTGCCTGACGATATCACCATGTTAATGATTAAACGTAGTTAATCCCTGTTTCTTTTGTCATGCCAGCGAAGGCTGGCATCCAGAAAAATCTGCAAGTTGCCTGGATGCCAGCCTGCGCTGGCATGACAAACTAGTATGAAAAAAAATTATGAAATAAGCTTATTTTTTCTTCTTTTTCTTCTTCTTTTTCGTCTTATCCGCAGCGTTTGCATTGACATTGGCGCTAGAACTTGGCGTAGCAGATGTTGCTCCGGGCGCAGAGGCGCTCGCCAAAGAAGAGGCAGATTGAATAGCGTTGAATTGTCTTGTTATAGCATTATACTCTTCTATACCGATGCCTGGTTTCGACTTTTTGCCTTGAAATTTTTCATCTTGCATGACTGAAGAAATAGGCCCTTGTTGAAGTGTTGATCTTTTTTTCATGGATCTCTCTAGACCAAGATAGGCAGTATTGAACATATCTGTGCTTTGTAATATTGCAGAATATAAGGGTAAATTAGCAATATTACATGCGTAACCAAATTGAGGTGCAACTTGTTTTGCTTGAACAAGCTCAGAGCTTTTCTCGAGTGTTAAAGCAAATTTGCAATGATATTTCATCATTTTTTGACAATCTTCTAGCGTTAGGGAACTTTTTTGAGAAGTTAAGAATATATATGCCAAGTAATACATTTTGACATCCGTATAGGGGTTATTATCTTGAGGTTGACTTGCTTCACATAACATCTCTAATTTGTTAATGGCTTTTCTCATTTCATCTGGATAACTGCTACATTTTTTTTGTAAAGATGCGCAAATACTTTGAAGAGCCTTAAATTTATCATCAAGGGCCGCACCCGGGAAAAATGTATACTGAACGCTGTTTCGGGACATGCCAGATTGTTGCATTACTATGGATATCCTATTGACTTCTTCGCGACTGGATACGCAACGTAGTCCATAGGTATTTGCCAATGGGATCTGACGCACACTAATGCCTTCCATGTCAGAGAAAATCGCCACTGCAAGTGCAAGACTAAAAATGCTGCTTCTTGCTTGTAGTATCATCACAATGTCATAATTCTTAGATAGTATCGCCGTATGACTAGCAACCACTAAATCAGCTGGTGCATCAGCTAACCCACGCATGTCTTGTGCCATGTTTGTCTCCCCGTCTTTAACATGGCTATCCATCAGAACAAGAATATTTTCTGGAATAGCGAATATAATAGTTGATAACCATTTTTTATATCTTGCTACATCGCTTCTTGCTTGGCTATCGAAATAAGACAAAGGTTTGGTTTGGATTGTTGCGCATATGTCATATATTTGCATAACATCCATGTAAACATGATGGTTTAATAATAATTCTATACAATCAGGAGCAGTATTTGGCGTTGCCAATAAAAATCTTAGTGCAGGTAACGATTGCTCATGATAAGATACGCCAATATGATTTGCTGGATAACCATGTCTTAATAACATGGAAGAAACCTCAAAATCTCGTCTAAGAATGCAGGTAACTAATAAGGATTGATAATAAGATTTGTCGAACGTGTTGATCATACGGCAACGCATTAAAAACATGACGTGATTACAAACTTGAGAAACCTCGAAAAGAAAATCATAAATTTTAATGCGTAAAATTTTTAATTCCTTGTTTTTTTCAGTAAATATATCACAGTATATCCATAGGAGCATTTTTCCAAACAAGGTATTGTTGTTTTTCTTATAGGGAAAGAGTGCCTTAAATTTTTCAACATTACCTTCTTTGACACAGGCATCGAGCAATGCATCAATTCCTTCTTGTTGGCTAAGGGTCTCATCTATTCTTTTATTGATGTCTTGCCTTTGCCTATCTAATTTTTCAGATAAGCGCTCTAACAAGATCAACTTCCATTGTGCAGTTCTAAGATCTTCAGCACATAAAAATATCTTTATTCTGGTATCCAAATTCATGGGGAGCTGTAGTAATTTTTTTAATTCAGCTTCAGTTTTTAATACGGCATCCATTTCTGGGCATGTTTCGGGTGGCTCAAGCGTAGTTGAGGGTGCAGCGGTATTATCTCCGTCATCTTCTTCATTTTCTGCAACAGGTTTTTCTTGATCAGTTGCGGGAGATGCTAGCGGCACTTGCCAGTTTTGAAGTTTTGCGATTACTGTCTTTAAAAAATCTCCACGCGAATCTTTTGCCAAATCATTGTACTTGCTGTTGAGAGTATCTATTTTTTCAACACATAGATTAGCTATGTGAATATAAGCTTTTCTATTACTGGCTCGGCTAAAGTCTCTGCTACAGGGTGTTAGTTGATTTTCTAATATTTCATCAATTTCCTTACTTAATTCCATGTAATGTATCGTATATTTGCTTAATAAGTCTTCTAAAATAGTTTTTGCACTTCTGGCATTTTCAAAGCATTGTTCATTCGTCGGGATGACAAATTTTTCTTTGAAGCCCTTAGGTATTTTTATTTTTACATTCGAAAATTGTGCCTGGCCATTGAAATATACATGCACATCGATGTTTTCATCTTTGCTGGCATGTTTACGTCGTTCAGTATAATGTGCAAATGCATATCCTTGCTGGCCGCACAGAGACGTTTCTAGTGCGTAAAATTGATCAATTCTTAAATGTCTATGTATGCATTCATAACCGGGAATA
>CAZCHZ010000231.1:0-3038 GCA_964498615.1 uncultured Legionellaceae bacterium
CGCCGTTTCCATCGAAACCAAAGGTTGATCTACTTTGACAACATCCCCTACGTTGACATGCCACTCGGAAATTTCTGCATCAGGTAAACCTTCGCCTAAATCAGGCAATTTAAAGATTTTCATTGCTTTTCCCTCACCTTTTGAACAGCTTCTATAATGCGTTGTTCAGTGGGTAGATAATAGTCCTCTAAACGATACAGGGGTACAATCGTATCGTAACCTGTGACACGTAACACAGGCGCTTTTAACGATTGCCAAGCCCGCTCCATTAATTGTGCCGAAATTTCAGCACCCACACCACAGGTTCTCGCTGCTTCATGCACTATGACACAGTGTCCTGTCTTTTCAACAGAATGAATAATCGTTTCAATATCTAAAGGTTTAATAGTAGCCACATCAATAATTTCAGCTTCAATGCCCATTTTAGATAAGCTCATCGCCGCTTTACGGGTTTCATGCATGGATGCACCCCAACTTACCAAAGTAACATCGCTGCCTTCTCTAGAAACAAAACAATGATCTAAAGGCAGGGCGTCTCCGGTATCGGGCACATTTTGTTTCACCAAACGATATAACCTTGAAGGCTCTAAGAAAATGACAGGATCTGGATTACGAATGGCCGCCAATAATAACCCATAAGCGCGGGAAGGCGATGAAGGCACCACGACACGCAGTCCTGGAATATGCGCAAAAAGCGCTTCAGTACTTTCGGAATGATGTTCGGGTGCATGAATGCCTGCCCCATAAGGTGTGCGAATCACCATGGGACAAGACAAACGACCTTGGGTTCGACGACGCAATCTTGAGGCATGACTAATAATTTGATCCATCGCTGAATATATAAAACCCATGAATTGAATTTCAACAACCGGTTTTAAACCTTGTGCTGCCATCCCTACCGCAATGCCCCCCAACATGTTTTCGGCCAAGGGTGTATCTAAAACCCGATCTTTGCCAAAACGTGCTTGCAATCCATTGGTAACACGAAAGACACCACCATTAGTACCGACATCTTCGCCTAATACCAGAACATTGGGATCCGCATTTAATTCATAGGCCAGGGCTTGATTGAGCGCATCAACAATTGTGATTTCAGCCATGTTTCGCACTCATCTTGGGTAAATGTGCTACTTCATCACGTTGCGCATGATAGGCTTCGGGTAAAGTTTCATATAAATAATCAAACATTGTTTCAGGCATTTTGTGGGGGGTATTTTCATAATCAAGCAGTGCTGCAGACAGTTCGTTTGCGTATTTTTCTCGTAATGCTTTTTCTTGGGCACCGTACTGGTGTTTTTGGGCCATTAACTATTGATAAAGACGCTGTATGGGATCTTTCTTTTGGTATTTTGCAAGTTCTGCTTCTGTACGGTAACGTCTGGCATCATCTGCCGTGGTGTGATCGCACATACGATAGCTTAAGGCTTCGATGACACCTGGCCCTTCCCCTTTTCTGGCCCGGGCTATCATCTCTCCCACACAATACTTAACAGCAATGACATCGTTTCCATCCACTTGCTCAGAAGGAATACCTGCAGCAATGCCTTTTTGTGCAAAGGTTTTGGCTGCCGTTTGTGCACTTGCTGGTACAGAAATTGCCCATTGATTATTATTAATCACAAAGACAATGGGTAAATGCCAAACACCGGCTAAATTCATGGCTTCGTAAAAATCGCCTCGGGAAGTGCCCCCATCTCCAACCACTGCAATGGCCACTCTCTTTTGATGACGCAACTTCATTGCAACAGCAACACCTGCTGCATGTAAAGTTTGACTGCCAATCGGCACAGCAATGGGAAAATCTTCTTTTGTATGTTCGAAATCGCTGCCCCTCTCATCGCCACCCCAATAGCGTAAAATATCCACCATGCGCACACCCCGCCAAAATTGTGCGCCATATTCACGATAATAAGGACATAAAACATCTTCTGGCAGCATGGCAGCACCAACGCCGGTACCAATCGCTTCCTGTCCTAGGGTAGAAGGATAAGTGCCCAATTTACCTGTGCGTTGTAGGGCAATGGCCTTGGTATCAAAAACCCGCGTTTTTACCATAGATTGATAAAGTGCCAGTAATTGCCTAGTATCAACACTTGCAGGAAGTGCTTGGGTTAAATGTCCCTCGGGATCCAAAAATCTTGTGTAAAAAATTTCAAATGTTGCTATCGATTTTTTTTCAGTCGTCATATATTTTTGCAATCTCTACGCAGCTTCTGCCATGCCCCTTGCTTTCAGCTTTCCAAGCGCAATGTCATCCGCAATATCATTGGTAGACCGTTGTTCACGTTTAGAACGTTCAAAAATCTCCAACAAAGTATTGTAAATATTATCAATACTTTGGATGGCCATGTCTTCTGTGAAGTGACTCACCTGTCCTGAGACATAAATGAGTCCCCCTGCATTAATCACATAATCTGTTGCATATAAAATATCTTTTTGCATCAGGATATCGCCATGACGTGCTTCTTCTAGTTGATTATTTGCAGCCCCAGCTACAATGGGCGCTTTCAGCATTGATAAGGAGGCATCATTCAAAATACCGCCCAAAGCACAAGGCACAAATACATCGCAATCCATTTTCAATAAGGTTTCTGTATTAGGAGCCACCGCTACATGACATTCTTTGACAGCACGTTTCAGCACTTCAGGATTAATATCATAGACAGTCAGGCGAACGCCTTCTTTGTGCAGGCGCTGTACTAAGTTATACCCCACATGTCCCAAACCCTGAACAGCAAGATGGAGATCTTTGAGAGAATCACGACCAAATTTGAATTTCACAGCGGCTTTAATGCCTTGCAATACCCCACGCGCTGTCATGATGGAAGGATCCATCACAGAAAATGCCCCGTGACTGGTACCCATCACATGTGGCGTGACAGTGGAAATAATATCCATGTCTGAAACGGATACGCCGCTATCCTCAGCCGTAATATAACGTCCATGAAAACTGTCGACAAAACGCCCTAGAGCTTTAAAAAAAACAACTCTGTCTTTAATATGATGAGGTTTTAAGACCACCATCTTGCCCCCGCCCA
>CAZCHZ010000232.1:0-3008 GCA_964498615.1 uncultured Legionellaceae bacterium
GTAGCAGTTGAAAAGCTTGGTGCTGCGGCTGCATTTGATTGCAAAACATTTCCTGTAGTTCCTGGGCCTGCAAGAATCGAAGGAACGCCTGTATTACTTGTGACTAATAAGCCATCATTAGCGGTAGTTAACGCAGACATTACATTAGATGCAGAGGCATAAAGAAGAGTGCTAACGGCATTTGTATTTGGGTAGGTTGAAGTTGTTGGAACCCAGTTTGTACCATCGGCCCTTAAAATCGTTCCTGTTCCGGTAGCGGTAGAGGGATAAGTTGCCGTGCTAAATGCCGGGTCCGCTGCAAGGCCTGCGGATTGTAAAACTTGTCCAGTTGTAGCACTTGGCCCGATCTTTGTTATTGTGCTATTGCCGGAGCCTACTAGTACGGAATGGATTGTAAGACCTGTTAATTGTATAGTTTCAGTGTTTAATGTACCAACTGTCGTTATTGAGCCAGCACCTACGATAGAAACATTTCCGCTTGCATCAGGAACGACATTGATTCCTGAGTTAGGAATTATAGTATCTATTGCTTCCCCGCCTCCAGACAAAGAAACAAAGCCATTTGCGTCCACGGTAAATTGTGCAGAATTAAAGGCAGCTAGACCAATCCGGGTTGCATCTGTTGCAGCAATGGCAGAAGCAATTTGTATCTCGCCTGTAACGGTATTACCTGCGCCAGAAAATCTAAATGGGATTGCTCCCGCCGGAACAGTTACGCCAAAGACGTTAAGAATATTAAGCGCAGGTACTGCATCGCCGTTATCCGTATGATATGTCGTTGCTACGCTTGGCGGCACTGGTCCGCTTACCGTGTTAATTATTCCTGCTTGGCTCATTACATACCTATATTAAGAAAATAAAATTTTAGCTTTACCATTAAGAATTATAGAGTTTGCGCCAATAGTGGCTAATTCTAAGGAACCATTAGCGGCCGCAGATTGAAAGTTCATTACAAAATACGATTGATTAGCTATTCCTGTACTTATAAGCATAGCGGCAGCATCAAGATTTCCTGATTGTACAGAACCACCAGAAAGCGCAATGAAAGGATAAACGATCTGAGCTTGAAAGGCTCCCGCTCCTGGAGTAGTGTTGTTACCAAGCACGTAACCTACTTCTACCACATTATCCCTTCCTACCGAATATGCTATGGCGTTATCGTTATAAATCGGTGCCGTTCCCCCATTTGGTCGAAATAAACTATTTGGATCAGCACCGAAAAAACCTAATGGCCAAGCAAATTGTCCGCCTTCAAAAAAATTGCCTATCCCTTCGGACGCTGCCAGCGCTGTTACTGTCCAGTCATTTGCATTAGTTGCGACTTTAGTCATCCTGAATGCGCCTAAGCAGGTGCAATTAGTTGATGCATAATCGGCAGCCACTATTGTACCGTCAAATGTAAAGAATGACCCTTGTGTGGTCAACCCTGTTTGAGCAATTTTTCCTGCCACAGGAGAGATCATACTATTAGGATAACGCGAGATCATAAATTTAACGTCGGTATCATCTGACTTACTTACAGCATAAAGGAAAAACGGAACTGTATTAGCACAATTTACGTTGTTATCTAAGCCGAAAGTATTCCCGGCTATAGTGGAAGTGCCTGAAGAATTATCATGAAAGTTCGGGCTTGCTGCAAGACTTGCGAAGGTAAGTTTATAGGTGATGAAACCGCCTATGATTGTATTTGAATGCAATGTCACATAGCCAGGGTTTGAAGCAGAAAGGAATTGCCCATTTGCACCCACGATTGTAAATACGCCAGTATCTAGCTTGATCCCTATATTGGCAGGGCCCAGGGTATTAGCAATTGCCGTAGAGGTCACAAAGCCAGTAGCCGGATCAACGACAAAGAACATATCATCAAATGATGACAGACCGGCTTTTAAAATATCCGCGGTCGGCTGTTGCGATGAAACTTGAACTTCTAATCTTTCAGAGTTTGCCGCATTTTTCTTAAAGAAGACAGGTTTCCCATTAATTGCCCCTGCTGCGGCTGTAATAGTTAGTCCAACAAACTCAATCTCATGGGTGCTAGGATTGGGAACAACATCATTTCCAATACCATCATCCCCGAAAATACTTTCAACAGCCTGTCCCCCTCCTGCAAGGGTGAAATCAATAAAATGATTATCGGTTGGAGCATTTGAACCCTTAATAACTATGGAATTATTTGAAGAAGTGAAGTAAACCTCGCCAATAGCATCCGCTACGATATCAGTTGCTGTCCCTCCAGCCGGGACAGTAATACTGATTATTGCATTTGCAGCTGAGTTTAATAACACCCAATTAGCTGTCGTAACTCCTGTGGTATTAGTAAAACTTTTAAGTATCCATTCTCTGACTAAAAGAAAGTTTACCCAGCGTTTTTGAATAGGATAGTTAATATCAAATTGTGTCGGATCTCTAAGAGAATAAAAGGTAATGAAAGGATTAGATTGAGTCGTCCCGGTATTCTGAGAATACAACGCATTATTTAGAGTTGTGTTAATCGGAGGACTTGACACAATTAATCCTATAGTATGATTAGATATTGGCTCACAAGGTAGATATTGCCAAGTCCAGCGGCTCCCTTGACTAAAATCTGTGTACCTGCCGGAACAACTTCATGATTTGGCGTTACAAATTCATCATAAAGAAAAAAGGAATTGCCAGGGGCCACGTCAATATCTGTTATCCCATCCTTCGACACAAGCACAAGAGTATTGGAATTATTAACAAGTTTAAGCTTAATAGATGGATGGATAAGCGGGCCACCTAAAGCATTGTAGCCCGCGATTAATGTTGAAGAATCTAAGACCCTTAAGGTTTCCCACTCTACTCTTGTACTATACATTTTTCCTCACAAACTGGCGAAATGTCTTGATCTGGCACAGATTCCGCTAATTTAGTTTCTTCCTGCATCTTTTTTGCAGCATCCTCAATTTGTCCAACATATTTTTGGAATTGAAAAAGTGCTTCTTTGCACGCCACTAAAGGCGAATCAGGGTCGCAGTAGAACATGAAAT
>CAZCHZ010000233.1:0-3005 GCA_964498615.1 uncultured Legionellaceae bacterium
AAAAAAATAAAAAATAAATGGAAAAGTTTAAAGCTTGGGAAAAATTTGCAACAAAGCAAATTTAATGCGCCGGTTAAACGGGATGTAACAACAGAAACATTTAAACAATTAGGAAATGTTGCAAGGGATCTGGGCTTTAGTAATGTCGCCAGTGGCCCCTTGGTACGCTCTTCCTATCATGCGGATTTACAGGCCAGCGGACAGAGCGTCAGTTAAGCGACAGCACGTAATTTACGATTTTCGGATAATAACTTTCGATACATTTGGAACAAGGGGATGAGGGTTTCAGGATCACCATGGATATTCTGGAACATAAACCCCACCTCTTCTATTGGCTGGCCTTCGGTGACATAAAATTTCACTTTTTCATCTATTTTTCTGGTTAATTTGAGCGCTTTATCTTTTTCTTGTTGATGTTCCAAAACACTTTGGGCCTTCAGCCAATGAGGTAATGCCATTAAAATATTTTCATCCCCTTGCAAACTGCCTGCTTTAAAGGAAGGATGCAATTTGATATCTCCTATTTTTTCTTCTACTTCTGCTGCATATTCAGGTTCTTTGCTGGCCAATTGATAAGCAAGAATAGCATGATGATTATCCAATAAAGTATCGAAAAAGAGATTGCCCAAAAGCACATAGACATTTTTGATGGATTTTTCATACAGGGCTTTTGCTTCCAGAAAAATAGCATCGATATGTTCTTGATGTGTTTTCCAATCACATTTATTGTCAAGCAAAATACCCAAATTATTGATAAGCACAACCAAGCTCTTTATTTTACGATTTTCATGCGCTTGCGCATTAACAGCAGTTTGTAGATCTATTTCTACAAGTTCTGAACTCATCTCTTTCGGACATATACAATGCGCTTTATTATCATGGGCACGATGAAAATGAAATTTAATATCTACAATGGAATGATTCTTTTGGAGCGCATCTTTAAGACAGTTGGCCACCTCACAATTATCAGCATCGATAGTAACCGTATGCAGTGAGGTGTTTGCGCTTAAGCCCTTAAAAAACATATGACTGTCTTTGGCAAGCGGTAGCCTAAAGCTAAAATGGGATAAAGTTTTATTTTGAATGAGCATATTTCCAAAAGCATCACTTAAATGTCTTGATTGATAAGTATCAAAATTAACGACACGCAGATATTCTAAACAAGTATTATGAGAAAGCGTTTCAGCCAAAATTTGCATATCCCTTAAGCCTATATCCAGGCTGAGTGATTTGAGTACATTATTGTTCTTTAAGGATTGCAGGCTTTCAGGTGTAAGTCTTGCTAAGCAATTTTTTACCTCAGACCCCTGCTCTATAGAAAAACTTTCAATGCTTGTTTCATGTAAACAAGATAATATAAACATCAAAGGCTGAAAAACGGTCTCCGTGTGAATATCCTCTACTTGAAAACGCAATGTCTTAATCGTTTGATATCGTGATAAAAGACTGATCAGTTTTTTGGCAGCACTTTCTGTAAAATATTGACCATCCAAAAAGACAAGACTATGCAATGTCACATTAACACTGAAAATATCCTGCAAATCTTCCATCATATTAGAATAGTATCCTAATTGTAATGTTTGAAGACTGCGATTAATTCTTAAGGCATCTTTAAATAAACTGCCCTTTAATTCTCCTGTATAAGTAAATGTTGTGGGGGCATCTTCCGCATTGACATAGAGTTTATTCAAAGAAAGAATCATATGTTCATTGGATTTTGTTGTGGCATTTATTCTGAGTTTTAAGACTTCTAATTTTTGCAATTCTAAGGCGCGTTTTATTTCAAAATGTTCTTTAATACAAACTTCCGAATAACAGGCATTGGCTATCAAGGCTTCTTCATAATGTAAAAGACAACGCATACAAGCCTCTCTACCATCAAATCTCGATAGGTAATCGACGCTATACTTTTCAATATGATCGGCTGTTAATCCAAGCTGGATATCCGCCAATTCCTTCAACACAGTCTTACCATGTGAAAACTGAAATAAGCTGGGTTGGACGCGCATAATTTCCTGAACTAAATACTCGATTCCTCTGGCTGCAACTTCATATAAAACATTGAAATGACGATAGGGGAGTTTTAAATCGCCACAGGCGCCATGCGCCAATAGCATCAAAACAATATCATAATGCTTATAACAAGTTGCGATGACTAAGGCTGTCTGCCCTTGATAAACACCACTATTGGGTGCTGCATTAATATCCGCGCCTTGGGATAATAGAAATTCTATTCCCTCTTTGTCTCCGGATTTAGCTGCAAGACTTAAAGAGTACCATCCATCGCTGTCACTGATATTAATGTCATCATTGACCAACGCTGGGGTAGAGGTAGATAAATCGCTGCCCAACAATCCATGAATTACCGATGCTTCATGCGCCCTGTCAACCAAAACTGCCATATAAGTTTCTCCATTACCGACACCATTTCCTTATTAAATTCAAGCGTTTACAGAGTAACATGCCACTCAAGCAAGATCAATCTTTTTAGATATTTTTATTACTGGCCAAAAGCCGCATCTAGAAGTGACAAAGACATCACATTCGCATCTTCTCGGCCATCTTTTGCTGGATAATAGTCCTTTTTCTCTCCTACCTTAATAAACCCAAGACCTGTATATAAATTAATCGCATGCTGATTTGATAGTCTAACTTCTAAATACACCGAACTGCACTTTAAAAACCTGCCCTGCCTTATTAAATGCCGCATCATCCTTAACCCCAGTCCCTGACGTTGCCGATCCTCCTTGATGCAGATGTTGAGAATATGTGCTTCAACACCGGAACTGGATATTAAACCATAGCCAATGACTTCGCCCCCATCATCCAAAACCCAGCAACCATACCCGACTTTAATGCAATCACTAAAAATACTTGGGGTCCAGGGAAACTCAACCACAGCATTTTCAATCTTCATCACACCTTCAACATCGTCTTGCTGCATAGGACGTATGATAATCATGAGATGCTTATTGCCTCCAAAGTTGTTTTTAAAGCAAGCAAAT
>CAZCHZ010000234.1:0-2997 GCA_964498615.1 uncultured Legionellaceae bacterium
CAACAGAATTGACAGCAGTATCAAGGGTTGCAAACATAATCGTGCCCGCCTTGATAACTGCGGGGCCCGCGGGTTTACCACCTGGACCACTGCCATCTGCGCCCAGTTGCAAAGGACCTTCTCCCCCGTCTTGTCCAGCCTTTTTAGCTTCACCTTGGACAAATTGCTGGGTAGCCACTTCATTCCAGGCTTGAAAGACAGCCTTTGATTGTGATTCCATGGCGGACGCTAAAGCTGAAAGTTGTTTTTGATAGAGATCCGCTTGTTGTGCCTGTAAACGGGCTTGCGCTTCTGCATTTAAGGCACGTTCCTTTGCATCATTAAAAGCTTTTATACGCTCTTGTTCTGAGGTGGCGGGGGGAGTAAGTTTTAGTTTCAAAGTATCTCCTAAACCTGGCACTTTATCCAACAAGGCTTTTGCAAAGGCAGGATCGCCATCCATTAATGCTTTCACAGCTTCAGGATTATTTTGTGCCATGGCTCTTGCAAAATCCGGGTCGTTTAACATTAAATCTTTCACCATTTGGGGATTGTTTTGCATCATGGCTTTTGCAAATGCGGGGTCGTTTCTCATCAATTGTTTGACAAGATCGGGATAGGCTTTGGCCATTTTATTTGCAAAATCCGGATCATTTTTCATCAAATCTTTGATGAGATCTGGATTCATGGCGGCCATTTTTTTTGCAAAATCAGGATCGGATAAGAGTAATTGTTTCATTAATTCAGGGTCGTTTGCGGCAATCAACTTGGCAAGCTCGGGATCTTCCAACATTAATTTTTTAAACAAAGCGGGGTTACGTTGTGCCAAAATTTTAGCCAGTTCTGGGCATTCGCGTAAAATTAATTTCGCAGCTTCAATATCTTTTTCCATGATTTTCAAGGCTAAGTCTGGCTTTTGTTTACATAGTGCACGGGCGAGTCCAGGATTTTTGCGAAGCAGATCTAAAGCCGCATCTGGATTGGCTTCAAGTTGACTCAAGAGGCCTGCGGTGACATCTGGGGCTAACTGAGGTCCACAGTTGCATTCAGAAGGCTGCAGGGGACCCACCAGACCTTCGATGCCAAAGCTTTCTTTTCCAGACAAGATATCTTTGCTACGTGCACCAATGATGGTCGCAACAGCAGATGTTCCTGCTTTTTTCGCAGCTTCAGCGCGTTTTTTATTTTCTTCTTCTTGTAATTGTTGATAACGTGCAGAAGTGACACCCCCTGGAATGGAAGTAATTTGAGGCGGGGGACTGGTTTTCGATTCCTGAGTGCCTAAGACATCTGATTTTCTTGTGCTGAAATATATGATGGTAATGAGAATGATTAAAATTAAAACACCCAATATGAGAAAGTTTCGGTTTTTGGGATTTCGAAGTTTTTCTAAGAATTTCATCGCCATGCGCTACAGGCCCTTGAGCTCAAGTTTAATAGGTTTACCATTGAGGGAAACCAAAATTAAAGGAGTTGGCGACATTTCGTATACATGGGTACCATCGATACTAGAAACAATAGCAGACCAGGCAGGTGATAAAATTGTCAGATGCGTGCGGAAAATAAGCTTACCATCCTGCGTTAACCATGCTCTGCCGTAAGTATGACATAATTTCAATTCGGTACTGCCAGGTGGGGGAATACCATCCAATACATTAAGAAGCCTTGGGTTGGTTGGGCTTGGGAGTAAATCTCCGCCAATGGCAGCAAGCGCATTAGGACCACGACCTGTGACTTGTAGATCGACACGATAATCAACATCACGTTGTCCAGAAACCAAAGAGACCATCACTGGCGTATCCAAAGTGGCGAGACGTACCGCAAGGTTCCCGGTACTATAAGTAGTTTGACTTTGTATAAAGAGCGTATTTGTTTTTTTATCCCATTGGATATTAAAGCTTTTAGGGTTCCCTAAACTGTAATCAGCGATGGGCCAAGGTTGTCCCGTAGAATCAACAAATACCAAGGAAGTAACGAAGCCTGCACTTAATCTTACTACGGGAGGTGTTGTGCCAGGTGAAAGATTCACAGTGAGCGTGGATGATACTGGACGTGGAGGGGTATTGGGTAACGTAGCCACTGCACGCTGGGTGAGATCTTGCTGCTTATGCATATCCATGATTTGTTTTGGTGTTAAAGGCGAAATTTTATCTAAGAGTTGTTTGAAGGCCTGATCTCTTAACGTGGGGGTGGTTCCTGTTGCTGGTTGCTGGGGGTGCGAAGCTTGAGGTGCTTGTGGATCTGTATCTGCGCTGATGGCAGGCTTGGCCAAGCAGAGTATGAAAATACTGAAGATTGCTTGCTTGAAAATGCGCTTCATGTTCATGCTATGACATCACATCTGGATTTAAGTCTATTGACTGGTATTGTGCAATACCAATCCCGGTAGTGGCATCAGAGGTGGGTACCTGAGTGATTAATAATGTCACTAATTTATTTCGTTTTTCTTCTTCACTGGCAGAGAGATAGCTTACTGTAATTGGCACAACGATGCGCCAATTATGATAACCTCGGACATCATTTTCTTGCGCTATGATGGCAGGTCCAATGGCTGCAGCCGTGACCACTAATTTTTTGGTTTGTATGGTGCTTAAGGTCCCAGTTTGCTGAAGAGAGTCTACAAAATTTTCATAACCTTCTGTTGTGAAATAGGGTTTTAGATTGCGTAAATCATCTTCGAAGCTGACAAAATTTAAAGTATAAGTGCCTGTCGCTGCCAAGGTTGCCCAATTTAACAGTGCTTTTGCAGATACATTGGGTCGCATCAAAACATTGAGTTCGAAGTTCGAACCATCGGGGAGAGTACCAAAAAATTGGCCATTTGATCTCAACAGATGTTTAAAAAAAATAAAACCGAACACGGCAATTTGGCTTAGTATCATAACTAAAATAAATGACAAAAATAATTAAACATAGGCCCTACCATTTTGTTTAGCGGGGTTTTAGAGTCGGTATTATTTTGGTAAAAAAATTCAATATATAACTTTGTTAATTCTGTAGCGTCATTTTCTTGCGTTG
>CAZCHZ010000235.1:0-2924 GCA_964498615.1 uncultured Legionellaceae bacterium
ACATGTAAACTCTATCATCTAGGGCTAAAGCAACGTAATGAGGCGATAAAACAAGTAAAAAATTTAGGTGAAGATAATGTCAGGGCCTGGGATAGCGAATTAATAGAAGCGGGGGAACAGCTAAATTGTCTAAGAGAGGCATTCCTTTTGCAATATCAGCCCATTTTAAGGGAAGTATTGGAAGATTTTCTTAATTTGGGTGAAATAACTGTTCAATATAAACCGGGATTTGAAACAGATCGGGGATTAAAAGACACCTTAGATACTTATCTTGCACGAGATTTAGCCTGGGGCTACACAACTCGGGGTCCGCATCGTGCTGATCTTGAATTTATGATAGATGCGGTTCCAGTTAAATCTCTATTTTCACGCGGTCAATTAAAATTGTTTATTTCGGCCATGATTTTGGCCCGCGCGAAATGGTTTTATCAAACCTTGGGCAGGCAATGCATTGTATTGATTGATGATTTAAGTTCCGAACTAGATGCTAAGGCTAGCCGTTTGCTGGTGGAAGGTTTGGACAGTTTGGGAACTCAAGTGCTAGCCACAGTCCTAGAGAAGTCGCAAGTGATGGGCTATCTGGCGGGAAAGGATCTGAAAATGTTCCACGTGGAACATGGGAGGGTGGGGGTTTTATAGTTGAGATGGAGTAATCGCCCCCTTTGAAGGGGGCCGACGCCCGGAGGGCGGCGGGGGGATGTTTGGCAAGGAGCTTGGCCGAAAGCAGTGCGTAACACCCCCCGCGAACTTCGTACGCTGCCCGCCTCAAAGGGGGCTTATTGGAATGCAAACAGTGAGTCGAACAACTAATTTTGAATTTAAAGATAAGAGAACGGAAGAGATCGACTGCTATAATAATGACATGAAAACATCATTTTTGGAGCGGATTTCAAGCAGTTTTTTCAAAGCCGAAAGCTACCTAATCCCTTTATTTTACTGGTAATTTTCGCTGAAATCTGAGATAATAAATGAGTTATTTTCAAAAACATGGATATACAAATATGGCAACAGCTTACGATTCGACCAGCATCAAAGTTTTAAAGGGCTTAGATGCGGTACGAAAACGTCCGGGTATGTACATCGGTGATACGGACGATGGTACTGGCTTACACCATATGGTCTTTGAAGTCGTTGATAATTCCATAGACGAAGCTTTAGCAGGACATTGCAGCAAAATTATCGTGATCATACACCGAAATGAATCCATTACAGTTAAAGATAATGGACGCGGTATTCCTGTCGATATGCATGCTGAAGAAGGTCGTTCTGCTGCAGAAGTTATCATGACCGTGCTACATGCCGGGGGTAAGTTCGATAATAATTCTTATAAAGTATCTGGGGGGTTGCATGGCGTAGGTGTATCTGTTGTTAATGCTTTATCAGAAACTTTATCTTTAACAATTCGTCGTGGGGGTAAAGTATATCAACAAGAATATAGTATGGGTGAACCGCTAGCGCCCTTAAAAGAAGTGGGTGAAACAGAAACGACAGGAACAGAAATATTATTTAAACCAAGCGCTGCGATATTTACGAATATTCATTTTAATTACGATACTTTGGCCAAACGTCTAAGAGAATTGTCTTTCTTAAATTCAGGTGTACATATTGAACTTATCGATGAACGTACAGATAAAAATGATGTGTTTGCTTATGAAGGCGGCATTAGAGCCTTTGTGGATAATCTCAATCGCAACAAAATGGCGATCCATCCTCAAGTTTTTTATTTTTCGACAGAACGTCAAGGTACCACTGTGGAAGTGGCCATGCAGTGGAATGACAATTATCAAGAAAATATTTTTTGTTATACCAACAATATTCCCCAACGAGATGGCGGTACACATCTTGCAGGTTTTAGGGGTGCGCTAACACGTACCTTAAACAATTATATAGAAGAAACGGGTTTTGCAAAGAAAGCGAAAGTTGAACCCACGGGAGATGATGCGCGTGAAGGTTTAACCGCAGTGCTATCAGTAAAAATCCCTGATCCTAAATTTTCATCTCAAACCAAAGATAAACTGGTTTCTTCAGAAGTAAAACCCATTGTGGAATCTGCGGTTGCCGAAAAATTTCAAGCTTTTTTATTGGAGAATCCTCAAGCCGCTAAAGCTATTGCTGCAAAAATTGTTGATGCAGCCAGGGCAAGAGAAGCGGCGAGAAAAGCACGTGAAATGACACGCAGGAAAGGTGCGCTGGATATCGCTGGCTTGCCAGGAAAATTGGCGGATTGTCAGGAAAAAGATCCGGCACTTTCAGAACTGTATCTTGTCGAGGGCGATTCAGCGGGTGGCTCTGCAAAGCAAGCACGTGATAGACGTACCCAAGCGATTTTGCCATTAAAGGGCAAAATTTTGAATGTTGAAAAAGCCCGTTTTGATAAAATGTTATCTTCAGCAGAAATAGGAACCTTAATTACAGCATTGGGTTGTGGTATTGGGCGTGAAGATTTTAATGCAAATAAATTGCGCTATCATAGTATTATTATTATGACAGATGCTGATGTCGACGGCTCTCATATTCGCACCTTGCTATTAACTTTGTTTTACCGACAAATGCCTGAATTGGTAGAAAGAGGACATATTTTTATAGCGCAACCTCCCTTATATCGAGTGACGCGTGGAAAACAAAAACAATATGTGAAAGATGATAGGGCCTTACAAGAATATTTATTGCAAATTGCATTGGAAGATGCAAATTTATTTGTCAATCCTAAAGCGCCGCCTATCGCAGGTCTTATTTTAGAACAGCTTGTTAAGCGTTATTTGGCGGTGATGGAAACCATTACGCGTTTATCTCGTCGTTACCCTGCAGTGGTGGCAGAAGCTTTGATGGATCTGCCTTATCTCTCGATGGTTGAGTTGGCGGATGAACAGCATATGCAGCATTGGTTACAAGGTTTAGAAAAAACTTTAATGAAAACTGCCAAA
>CAZCHZ010000236.1:0-2882 GCA_964498615.1 uncultured Legionellaceae bacterium
GATCTACGAAATGCAGCGTTTTGTTCCTCTAATTCTCGATGGCACGACAAGAGCTTCGCAACGGCCAAAGGTTCACAAAGATCTCCAAAGTTAGAAGTCGCCCGAAAACTAACCCCACCCATAATATTGCTCAGTTGTGCTCTAAATTGTGAAGCCGTGGAATAATTACCTGCATTCATAGAATACACAAAAGCCTGTTCCATTTGTCGTTGTTTTTTTAATGCCAATTGATCCGATGTTTCCTTTATTTCTTGCTCAACCTTATGCTCTCCATCAGCCATTAAACCATCAGAATGACAAGCAGGGGCCTCAATTTCACCTGCCTCATCTACAGTTAAATGACCCACAAATAACATTTCAGCAATCTCAAACTGCGCAGCTTTATAGTGCTGCTTAGAAGATTCAGGGATTTTACTCAAAACCTCAAAACTCAACCATGCAATGGCCTGAGACTGATGCGGAAAATCAGGTAAATTTACGTATTTTAACTCATAAGCCAACGTATAATAGATTCCATACTTACTATCATCGTTGGGAAATATATTTCTCGCAGCGTAAGCTATTCGATCCTGTATGCTTACCGATGCGGTATTTTCTAAATGGGCTTTTTCTAAATAGGCCAATATTTTAGTCACTTGGTCTTTCAGTGTATCTTGTTTTTCAATAACATGAAACTGAATACAACGTAAATAAATTTTAAACCCATCCGCATTTCGCAGGCTATCGAGCCAGGCTTGTTTCAAAGCCAAATCTCTTTCTTCTTTCCTAAAAACAATCTTCTTCGCACAGTCTAGTATCTCTTCAACAATTAAGAGTTGATTATTCTGAATAGCTATACACAAAGGCGTATTGCCAAGAATATATTTCTGATGAAGACTTGCACCACCTTTTAATAATGAATCTACTGTGGGAGATCCGTCCGCATTTTTTTCTAGTTCTCCTCTACATAACGCCATCAGTTTTTCTGCATTTTCCAATACTGTAATGGTTGCTTGTTTTTCAGTCTCTTTTTTTAACTGTACCCCTTCCTCAAAACGATCTGTATCACGTTGTCTCGCAAGAGCTAATGCAGTTTTGTCTTCGAATTTAGCATTTAATGCTACTCCCAAATCAAGCAAGTATTTGGTCGCTTTAGGTTTACCACTCCATGCAGCCATGTGCAAAACCGTAGATTTATGAACATCCCCACGGACATTCAAAAAAGACAATTTTTCTTGATATTCGCTGCATACTGTTGAATACACTGCAAACAAGTATGTCATTTTAGCTACAGCATGATCATCATCATCAACATAATCATAAACATCAGAACGATCCGATGCTGCAGCACAAATAAATACTTGCGCGAGACGTCCACTTTTGCAATATTGCTTAAAACGAACCTCATCTTTTTTTGCAGTATCGATTAAAAATGTAAAAATATGAGGCAGGGCGCCACTCGCTGCATGCAACAAAAAATCCCAATCTTGAGAAGCTCCACCAAAAGAAGCACCCTCTTCCAATAAAATGCGCGCCCCTTCTTTAGCGGTATTGGAACCTGCAGCCTTCTTAAAAGGCGTTCCATCATATTTATTCTTATATTCTAAATAACTTTTTCTAAAGATTAATCTCTCACTTTCCTCTTTAAGATTCTGACAATGCGCATTCAAATATTTAAGCATCACTGTCAAAGATTGATCATGTCCACGCCCAGCTGCCATTAGAACTGCCTCACCCCAAATATTACCTTCACTATATTTAGCCCAAGCTCGTGCATCAGCCTCTAAGGCTTTCATTAAAATTTCCACTGTGTCTGGATGATCATCAAGGTTAAAAAGCACTGCATGCTGCAAAACCATCATACCTTCATCATCGACATGACATAAAGAAGCACCATTTTTAATTAACAACTCTAGAACTTTATTGTGACCTGGTACTGCTGCAATCATAAGAGGCGTGAATCTGCTTTTATTCTCATATTCTAAATAACTTTTTCTAAAGATTAATCTCTCACTTTCCTCTTTAAGATTCTGACAATGAGCATTCAAATATTTAAGCATCACTGTCAAAGATTGATCATGTCCACGCTCAGCTGCCCCTAGAACTACCTGACCCCAAATATTATCTTCGCTATATTTAGCCCAAGCTCGCGCATCAGCCGCTAAGGCTTTCATTAAAATTTCCACCGTCTCTGGATGATCATCAATGTTATAGATCATTACATGTTGCAAAACCATCATGCCTTTATCAACGATATGACATAAAGAAGCGCGATTTTTAATTAACAACTCTAGAACTTTATTGTGACCCCGTACTGCTGCAATCATAAGAGGCGTGAATCCGTCTTCACTGTCTTTATTATTCGATGCGCATTCTATATTTACACCCTGGGCTATAAGCGCAGTCACACGCTCCAAGTCTCCTGCTCGTGTAGCTGAAAGTAATGCGTTTTCTTCGTCAGTATTAACATGAGCGACAGCTTCTTCTTGTGCATGTACTACAATGGTATGCTCGGCTAAAGCAGCTTCTGTATTCTGAGCGGATTGCATAGACTCCTCCAGTTAGTTATTTAACTAATAAAATTATACCTACATTATATCATGCCTACTTTTATATGCACAAGGTCACGAAGCTTTTCCCTGTCACGAATGGTTGCATCAGTACCTTGCCTGCGTTGTTTATCAAATTGCAAAACCATCTCTTTCGGTTGCGCATTTTGACTACCTTGTGTTTCCCTCTCTAGTGCAGCGCACTTTTCTTGTAGTTTCCGGAAGCTCACCAAGAGCTGCACAACAACAGACCAGTGCTCACGAAGACCCCCAAAATCAGAACCCTTCTGAAAAACAGCCCCACCTAATTGTGTTTCCCCACCTAGAGTAGCGCACTTTTCTTGTAGTTTCCGA
>CAZCHZ010000237.1:0-2862 GCA_964498615.1 uncultured Legionellaceae bacterium
TAGATCCAAAAGTTATCGATCGTATGGCAATTGAGATAGGACAGGTTGCCAAACTGGGCGTACAAGTCGGCTTAGTGATTGGGGGTGGCAATTTCTTTCGAGGAGAAGCGCTCTCACATTTAGGAATTGGTCGTATAACCGGCGACCATATGGGAATGCTCGCAACCCTTATGAATGCCTTGGCCATGCGGGATGCTTTAGAGCGCGCAGGATTTGCCACACGTATTTTATCAGCAATTCCTATGAGTGGTATTGTGGATTATTATGATAGGCGCAAGGCCATTCATCATTTAAATAAGGGACGTGTTGTATTATTTGCCGCGGGCACAGGCAATCCTTTAGTGACCACCGATTCAGCTGCCAGTTTAAGGGCCATTGAAGTCGAGGCGGATATTTTATTAAAAGCCACCAAAGTAGATGGCGTGTATTCAAGTGATCCACACCGAAACCCAAAAGCGCAGATGTATAAAGCTTTAAGTTACCAAGACGCTTTAGCAAAAGAATTAGGGGTGATGGATTTAGCTGCGTTTTGTCAATGTCGTGATCATCATATGCCTATTCGCGTATTTAATTTAGACAAACCTGGCGCCTTGTTGCGTATCGTGAAAGGGGAAGATGAGGGCACTTTAGTGAGGGATGCAGAATGATAAAAGAAATACAACAAGATGCAGAAAGCAGAATGAAAAAGAGTATCGAAGGTTTTAGCCATGAATTGGCAAAAATAAGAACTGGTCGCGCGCATCCCAGTTTATTAGAAGGCATTCATGTGCTTTATTATGGCAATAATACGCCATTAAATCAGGTGGCCAATATTAATATTGAAGATGCAAGAACCTTAAGTGTTCAACCTTGGGATAAAAGCATGGTGCAAGCAATTGATAAGGCCATACGTACTGCTGATTTAGGTTTAAATCCCGCAACGGCGGGTTCTGTGATACGCGTGCCTTTACCGGCTTTGACAGAAGAAAGACGTCGGGATTTGGTTAAGCATATTAAGGGCGTTGCTGAAGAAGCCAGGATTTCTATACGTAATATTAGAAGAGATGCAAATAACCATATTAAAGATTTATTGAAAGCCAAAAAGATTACCGAGGATGATGAACATAGAGGCGAGGATAGCATTCAAAAACTTACCGACAAGTGTATTGGCGATATTGATAAATTAACCTCTGCCAAAGAAACAGAAACGATGCAGCTCTAATATGCAGATCCCAGATCATATTGCAATTATTATGGATGGTAATGGTAGATGGGCAAAGGCACGATTTTTACCCCGTATTGCTGGACATAAGCAGGGTGTGGAAGCGGTGAGAACCGTTGTAAAAGCCTGTGTCAAGAAGAAAATCGCCATCCTCACCTTATGGGCTTTTAGCTCTGAGAATTGGCAACGTCCTGTCAATGAAGTTAATTTTCTATTATCTTTAATTTTACATGCCTTGAAAGAAGATGTCTTAGAATTACATAAGAATAATATTTGTTTGAAAGTCATCGGGGATAGAAAATCTTTTAGCGCAGAATTACAAACCGCGATGAGTGATGCAGAACAGTTAACCCAAGATAATACGGGTTTAAGGCTAAATATAGCGCTAAATTATGGGGGGCGTTGGGATATTGTGCAGGCCGCGAGAAAATTAAGTGAGAAGGTATTAAGGGCTGAAATGACGCCAGGGGATATTACAGAAAATACTTTTCAAGATATGCTTTCTTTAGCGCCTCTGCCCGATCCCGATCTTTTAATTCGCACCAGTGGTGAAGAGCGGATCAGCAATTATTTATTATGGCAATGTGCTTATACAGAATTTTATTTTACAGACGTATTATGGCCCGATTTTACAGAAGCAGAGTTTGACAAAGCCTTGCAGGCTTATGCCAGCCGCCAAAGGCGTTTTGGATCTATTACCGAAAAGGACTGTATGGATGCTTGAAAAGCGCATTGTCACAGCCTGTATTCTATTAATCATTTTTGTTGCGAGTGTTATTTATTTACCGCCGCTTTATTTTGAACTGTTCACGGGTGTCATTTTATTACTGGCAGTGTGGGAATGGACAGGTTTGGCAGGGTGCAAAACTTTATGGGGTCGTATCATCAGTGCAATTTTCATCATATCCCCGATCTGTTTTGTATTAATTAATTTTTTGATTTTACAGGGATATTATAACATCACCTTGTATGGTACGATTTCTTTTCTAAGGTATATCGCAATTTTTACCTGGATTTTTGCTTGCTTGGTGGTGTTTTTCTATCCCAAAGGTACGGTGATATATCGTTCTAACATTGTGGGCACCCTGATAGGCAGTTGTCTTTTAATACCCACTTATGCTGCACTTGTGTTCTTACAAGATGCGGCTTATATCAGAACCTTATCTGTGGCATGGGTTTTGTATCCCCTCGTATTAGTATGGGTTGCGGATATCTCTGCTTATTTTGTGGGTTCACGTTTTGGACGTCATAAGCTTGCCCCAAAGATTAGTAAGGGTAAAACTTGGGAAGGGGTTGCAGGTGCAGTACTAGGTACGGTGCTTGTGAGTAGTCTTGGATATTATTTCTTAATCATGAAAACATCTTATTATGCCTATGCACATATCTCTCTATTTCTTTGGACAATATTCAGCCTAATGTTAATGGGGTTTTCTATTATCGGCGATTTGTTTGAAAGTGTTTTTAAACGCTTACGAGATGTAAAAGACAGTGGCAACATTTTGCCGGGTCATGGTGGCATTTTAGATAGGATTGATAGCCTAACTGCAGCTTTGCCCCTTTTTATGGTGGGTTTGATGTTGTTTGGGGGATAAAAACCCGGCATATACACCTATTCATGGTGCTTGGAATAAAGTTAGTTGTGTATCTTGACATATGTAAAG
>CAZCHZ010000238.1:0-2822 GCA_964498615.1 uncultured Legionellaceae bacterium
ATAAATTCTCACCATTTTTGAAGAGCGATTGATGGCAATGCATACCGCTGCCATTATCTCCTAAAATGGGTTTTGGCATAAAGGTAGCTGTTTTGCCATAGGCATGAGCAATATTATGAACGACGTATTTATAGATTTGAAGTTCATCTGCTTTTAAAACTAAGGAATTAAATTCACAACAAATTTCATTTTGATTACCACTGGCCACTTCGTGATGATGCGCTTCAATCTTTAAGCCCATTTTTTCCAATGTCAAACATATCGTTGAGCGAATATCTTGAGAGGAATCGACAGGAGGTACGGGAAAATATCCACCTTTTACGCTGGGGCGATGACCGAGATTACCTTCTTCGATGATTGTACCGCTATTCCAAGCAGCTTCTCTGGCGTCAATGGCGTAATAGGCGCCCTTCATCGTAATGTCCCATCTAATATCATCCAGGATAAAAAATTCAGGTTCAGGACCAAAATATGCAGTATCTGCGATTCCTGTTGCACGTAAATAAGCTTCTGCACGTTTGGCTAAAGTTCTAGGATCACGATTATAGCCGACACGTGTCAAGGGTTCTAAAACATCACAGCGAATATTAACAGTCATTTCTTCAAAAAAAGGATCGATAACAGCGGTGCTGGGATCGGGCAATAAAAGCATGTCAGATTCATCAATTGCCTTCCAACCAGCGATAGAAGAACCATCAAATAGTTTACCATGATCAAAAAATGCTTCATCGACTAAGCGTGCAGGAATAGTGATATGTTGTTCTTTGCCCAGGGTATCTGTAAAACGGAGATCAACAAATTTAATGTTGTGGTCGGCTATCGTCCTTAACACTTTTTTGATTAATGACATGACAATTCCCTCCTCAGCCATTTAAAAATGACGTTACCATATCTAGCATTCTTATCGCAATTTTCGTCTTGATTAGGTATACTTTGCGTTTTTCCGAAGGTATTCTATCAGTTATATGAATGAAATTGTTGTTTTTCTAACTAATCATTGGGTCCTCAGTGCTCTGCTATTGGTTTTAATACTTGCTTTTATATTAAATGAAAGTTTGCAAGGTGTTTTAGGCTTACCTCAGATGAAACCTTTCGAAGCTGTGCAACTTATTAATCATCAAGACGCGCAAGTGATTGATCTTAGAAACAAAGCTGCCTTTGATGTTGGACATATCGTCGGCGCTTTGAATCTGCCTTTTGCTGGATTTCAAGATCAAGTCAATCGTCTGGAAAGTCTTAACAAGCCTTTAATATTATTAGATGCTAATCGCAGCGATGCGCCGAAAGCGGGTAAGATCTTAAAGAGTAAGGGTAAATCTGTGATATTATTGTCAGGTGGCATAGAAGCGTGGAAAGAGGCGGGATTGCCCTTGGTGAAGAAATGACAGCAAAAGTGCTGATGTATACCAAGGCCAATTGTGCATATTGTAGCTGGGCGAAACAATTATTGGATGCAAAACATGTGTCTTATGAAGAAAAACGTGTGGATCTCGATCCAAAAATATTGCAAGAAATGCAAACCCTAACCACAGGACGTACAGTGCCACAAATTTTTATTGGTAAACGTCATGTCGGTGGATTTGACGATTTAAAAGCTTTAGAAGAGACAGGTGAGCTCGATACTTGGTTGGAAGCTTAATTTTTTCTGATGTACGAAAATAGGAATAGATGATGATAGATAAAGCAGTGAAAAATGGTCAAGATGCGGCATCAAAAACTGGTCCTGTGTTTGCGATGCATAATATTTACATTAAAGATTTCTCCCTAGAGGCGCCACATGCGCCGGGGATTTTTAATAAGCCTTGGAAACCTAAAGTAGATTTTGATTTGCAAATGGGTTCGCAAGTCTTATCTGAAAAAGATCATATTTTTGATGTTGTTTTACATGTGACGGTCACAGTGAAATTACCTGAAGATGAAACAGCTTATTTGGTTGAAGTACAACAAGCTGGGATCTTTACAATCTCTGGTTTTGATGAAGAATTGCAAAAGCAAATTCTAGCCACTTCTTGCCCGACCGTACTTTTCCCCTATGTACGTGAAACCATTGGTAATGCTGTGCAACGTGCAGGTTTTCCGCCTTTAATTTTGCCACCCATTAATTTTGAAGCGATGTACGCTCAACATTTAGCAAAACAAAAAGAGGGAGGAGAAGGAGGAGACAGCAAAGGGGGTAAAGAGGGCGCGCACGGTAAAAAGGGTAAAGATGGCAAATAAAATTGCTGTTTTAGGCGCAGGTGTTTGGGGTGCTGCTTTAGCGATGGTACTTGCCCGTAATAAGCATGAGGTTGTACTTTGAGATACTGATTAATCACTTTTAGACAGTTTTTTTAGGTTTAAAAAGCATCCCCGTTTTCCAGAAGATATTGATTTGCACGCTAATTTACAATATTCAGATGATCTGTCAGACACAATACACAGAAGCAAAGACATCTTTATTGTTGTTCCAAGTCATGCTTTTGCAGATGTATTAGAACATCTAAAACCCCTATTATCCGAGACCCAAGGTCTGGCTTGGGCAACAAAGGGATTATCACATGAGGGGGAACTTCTATCCGTTTTGGCCAGACGTTTGCTAGGTGATAAGCGTCCATTAGCAGTATTAGCGGGCCCAAGTTTTGCAGTAGAAGTCGCGCGAGACTTACCAACAGCCGTTGCACTTGCCTCAACCGATCTTAAATATGGTGAGGCGCTCTCAGCCTGTTTTAGAAATAATCATTTTGCAGTTGCGCTGACCGATGACATGATAGGTGTTCAAATAGGTGCGGTGGTCAAAAATGTATTAGCCGTGGCTGTCGGAATATCCGATGGGTTACAATTTG
>CAZCHZ010000239.1:0-2813 GCA_964498615.1 uncultured Legionellaceae bacterium
AGGGCTTCTGGCGCTATAGTCCCTAATGTCAAACCCTGGCTAGGATAATCCACCTGCCCCTGGATCTGAATGAATTTTTCTGGTGTTTGGATACTGGGTATGCTTGGCAAAATGTTTCTATTTTCACTCATTTGTATCCATCCTCTGTCAACAAGTAGGGATATGTTACTATTTTCAGGAAGAAAGAGACTGAAAATTCTATAGCCGGGTTTTCTGTCATGCATTTGATTGTCGAGCAAGATCTGCATTGAATTTAAGAAGCGGCCTTTTAGTTGCATAACTTGATATCGTTTCTGAACATCCGGCATCTCTAATAAGGTTTCCAAACTATTTATTTCTGTTGCGCCCTGCGTTAATTTAAGTGCCATGGCTTTTTTTTCAGAAGCCTTCCTAAGTTGCCAACACCCTAAGTGGACGAAAAGTATTAGGAGCAGTAAAGTAATGAAGCAGGGTAAAAGTCTGAACTTAAAGTGCCAGTGTTTATATCGCCAAGGAAGGTGAAGCATGCATCCCTCTTTAATCACTTTGCTCATATTATTTATGATACTCTGCATCCTCTTCAGTTTGGGATCTGGTTTGTACTATCTTGTGAAAGATGGGGGCAGAACCCGAAGAACCGTCCGCGCACTCACTATCAGAATCATGCTCTCTTTTATTCTGTTTATTGCACTCTTCATCGCCTTTGCCCTTGGCTGGATTGAGCCGCACGACTTAACTAGAAAAGTCCCCAATAAGGAATCCACAGCGACTATACCATAAACTTAGTTTGATTGCTTAAAATTATTTTTTAAAACTTTAATCACCTGTGTTTTCTTATCTGCATGCAACACAGCTGCATTTTTGAAAACTTCATATAAGGCTACATTAGGGAATTTTTGATATATTTCTATTCGTTTTAAAATATCTTTGCCAGACACTTGGTGAGATTCAATTTTTTGAAGGTTTGAATAAGACATATCGAATAGCTGGGCAAATTCACGTAAAGTCAAGCCCAATGATGATCGATATTCTTTTAAATCGTCAGCCCCGAAATTTTTCTTATATACTGGCTCGAACATAAAACAAGAAGGTCCTCTTTTTCCAATAGTGGCGAGTAATACAATGGGATCTGTTTCATCAAGAGAAATACCCATATATGCACAATAATCAGGATAAGCCGGATTTTCTCTGGTGGGAATTCTATCGACAAATGCAGCAAAAAGTGTATCAGATTCATATACTCTTTTCTTTAACGACAATTCAGGACCCATGGGAAGTGATGTGCGCCCTTGTTGATATTTCTTATCAAATACTAGCCGAAAAAAACGCCTATTTCCTTCTCTTTCATGTGTTAATCTGCCTACATATTCGCGTGTTTTACGACGTTCCAGATAAATATCTACAGCAATAATGTCTTTTGTGGAAAGATTAGGCATGTAGTTCATTTTTTAACTCCAGATATCTATTTGCAATTAAACGATGTAGAGCCTCTTTTCTTGTATCTGACATGAAACTTAAGTCTATTAACTTAAAGATGCCTTGTAATTGTATTTTCTCGTAAAAATATTGGACATTGTCTAAAAACCCTAAACGCTTAAATTCAATCACGTAATCTTTCATGGTAGGATTATCCCTATGCTTTGTTGCTATTCTGCCCCTCGGTTCATGGTGAGCACCTAATAATTGCGTATCTTCAATTCCTAGGTAACTTGGATTATCATAGAAAGGTGCAAGGCTGAGTCCCTTTTCTGTTTGTACCAGGCCTATATTTCTACCATGTCGATCATGATTGCCAATCAAAGCGTCAAACAAGCAAAGATCAACAAATCGATTCAGATCTGACACAACACCCGATTTTTCTTCAATGATTTTCATTAAATTTTCACAATCAAAAATTTGATTGTCATTAAAGTAACGATAAATATGGACAAGATCTGCTGCATGGGCATTCATAATAAAATTTTTGACAACAAATGTTTCTAATGTGTTTTGAAAGCGGATAAAATAAAAGGAAGGGACTTCTATGCCAAGGAAAACCGCAATTTGATTCGACAAATACTCCAGTGCGGGTAGTTCTGGATAAGCCTCATCTTTAACCTTTAATATATAATGGACATTATTTAATGAACCTGAGTATTTCTTAAATTTTCCCTGAAAAAAACTCGACTGATGGATGTTAAAACCCGATTCAAGCAGGGGCTTCTGAACGCTAGAGGCATGTTCGCTGGCCTTTAAGGCCAGATCCTCAAATTCCATGCCTCTGGGTACATCAAACCAGGCCTGAAAGCAGGCAGCATGGAGGCCATGTTGGGTGGGTTCCCCGGTCTTAATTTGCTTTAAGCATTTGAAACATAGGTTATTTGTTTTCATGTTGTTAATATATAACATAAATTATATGTTGTCAATAAGTAACAATAATAAATTGTTGCTAATTAGTAACAATATTTACATAAAAATTTCGAGTTTATTTTAGTAGGTGAACTTGTTTTACGGTGTCTTTGATATCATCTAAACTGTGATGGTACAAAATGTAAGAGGATTTATCATGCAAAGCAGATTCCGGTTTTCTCCGAAAGTACTATTGACAGCAATTTTATTGTCAATGTCTTTCAACGCTGCCGCTGAGATATGTGGCTTAGATCTCTGCTTTTGTCCTTATGTAGGACTAGATTTGCAAAAGCGCCATGTTCGTTGGGCAGATGGTTTTGGAGATAACCTTTTTGAGCATGATTATCCTCAAGGCAATATCTTTGTGGGTGCCAGATTGCATGAATATTTTGGGTTGGAACTGGGATATGAAAATAGTGTGACTAAGACCAAGCTTGCTACTATTG
>CAZCHZ010000240.1:0-2807 GCA_964498615.1 uncultured Legionellaceae bacterium
AAAACTGTTAGTTCGTCCAATTCCTGATTTAATTCATACAACAATGGGTTGATAAATAGAGGGTAGCCCATTTAAAACCACTGGTAATTGACTTGGAAGCCCGACAGGGTCACAAGGCGGAAGATATGAAGAGACTCAGTCGTTATACATGTAATAAATGTGGTGAATCAGATTATGGGAAATCACCATATTGTAAGTGTGAACGAAATTATGAAAAGGAAATGAAAGAATATCACCGTGATCGACTAAACCCAGAGGACGCGAATAGCGTATGCGATAGTCAGATCCCTGAGAATAAATAAAGTCAGGGAAGCAAGCAGAAATGACTTGCTCCGCAGAGATGCGAGTAACAAGTGATGTACCCCATCACGATGGATCAGCAAGCAGGAGACATTTTACGCAGGCGTAGGTATAAAAACCTCGCTACAGCACCAATACCTTTAGGAAATGGCATCGCCGATCCAGCAGCTCAACAGCTGACTGCTCTCGACATAGATGCGCGGATCGACTGGTATGGAACTTACTTGATATTGCAAGAACAAGTTATGCTTATCAACGAAGACCCAGTTTTAAATTCTGCCGTGTCTGTTCTTGGTCAATCGCTGAGAGAGACCGAAGATCAGCTAGCTCGTTCGATGATGGAAGGAAGCTTTCCTCCTATCAATTGTACGAATGGAACTAATGGCGATAATCCTACAAACGTCAGCCCTCTGGATTGCTCAAGAGCCGTTCGCTTATTGCGGACTGCTAACGCGCAATTTATTATGGATCTTATCGAAGGAGAAAACAAATTCGGTACAGCTCCCGTGAGAACATGCTTCTTTGGCTTGACTCATACGAATCTATCGGCTGATCTTGATCAGATGGTAGCATTCCAAAACGTAGCACAATATAGTAATACTGCTAATCTGCTACAAGCTGAGTGGGGAGTAATACGTAATATTAGATTCTTGCTTTCTAGTGTTGGAAGTATTACGCCCAATGCTTCTGCTCTTGGTGCTGATGTCTATAACATCATGATACCAGGACAAGAAAGCTATGACATGGTTGATTTGGATGGATATAGTGCACAGTTTATTTATGCACCGCCAGAAATTGCATCACCAAGGCTAAGGCTATATCAGACAGCAGGCTGGAAGATGGCGCAAGTGTTCAATACCACTAACACCTCATGGGCATTGAATCTTCGATGCACATTACAAGTAGCAATTTAAGGAGGTAAGTTATGGCTGGTAGTACACAAATTTGCAACGGATGGTTTAAAAACGTTGCTTCGACTCCGTTTTTTATTCCTTTGGAACAACAAATTAGCCGTTTCACGGTTCAAAATTTGACTGTGCAAGGAATTACTGCTTTAGGAATAGCAGGATCATTAACTTCTGACAGGATTTCAGAGGCAACATTGATTCCTGATATAATGACTAGTGGAACCGCTTTGATTAAACAAAACGGTACTGTATCGGGAATTTTAGCTCCGGTCCAAACCGGTTTAGCTGCGATTAATGGCATTACATTATTTAATGCTGGAAGTCCTTCAATTGGTGCAGCAGTAGCGATCACTTCGTTTACTCCAGGCGCAACAACAGTTTGGACGACTGGAGGGCATACTTTATCTGTTGGAGATATTGTGCGCGTCTATGGCCTTACTAGTGCGCCTCAATTCGGCGGTCTAGCAATGACTGTAACAGCTGTTGGTGGTGGTGGAACAACATTCACAACATTACTTGACTCCACAGGAGCTACAACTTCTGTTGGGTTTGTAGTAAAGATTGGAAGCAGCTACCTTCCGCCATTGTCCCTTTATTATCCAGAAAACAGAGTCATAGCAAAAATCACCCTTGCTAATCCAATGGTAATAACAACATTGGTTAAGCAAAATTATGCTATTGGTGATGTGGTAACTTTTGATATTCCTAGTCTGTTTGGAATTCCTCAGCTTACTAATAGCAAATCGGGATTGCCATTTGAGGCAACAGTTGTTGCGGTTAATAATGCTGTCGGTACTCAAACAATCTCCGTGAATGTTGATAGTACCAATTTTGGCACTTGGGTTCCGACAAATAGCGGACATTGGCCATTGGCTGCATCATATCCATTCAGTTTCCCAATACTTGTACCTCAAGGAGAAGGAAACACTAATTCAATACAAGCATATGGGGTCAGCCCAACGCCATTACCTTACGGCAATCAAGATGTGCTTAGTTTTGCTCGTCAAAACTTGGCTCGTTCTGGTGTTATTATAGGGGCTGGCGATGGAACAAATTCGGTTTCAACAGGCGGTGTCATCGCAGATGCAATCGAGGCATTTTATTGGGAGTGTGTCACAGTGGAACAATCGAATCCATACTGATCCGTATTAATTTAGTACCAAAAATGGTAAATGGGTGATGACAATATGTCATCACCCTTATGAGGCAAAGAAATGGCAAGACATAAAAAAAATAAAAGTATACAAGTAAAAGAAAAAGTTGAGGTGGATATGTCGTCAAGTCAAATGGAACTTAATTTAGAAGAGGCTGTGTCAGAAATCGGTCAAGCGATTGAAACACCTATAAAATATCCTAATGAAAATGATCTTGAGATGCTCGAACAGGAGTTAGATCGAAAGCGGATCGAATTAGAGAATACCAAGCGATTGATCGAGGAAAAGCGTGTCGAACTTAAGAATTTCGATCGTAGAGAACTTGACAGCGATGAGAAAGTTATTATCGAAAAGCAAGTGACAATGTCAGCAGAGAAAAAAGCTCTTAAGGCTAAAATTGAAAGACAAAAAGCGATAGACAATCAAATTGTAAGACGCAGATTTG
>CAZCHZ010000241.1:0-2796 GCA_964498615.1 uncultured Legionellaceae bacterium
TCCTCGGCAACTTTTTGTGTTTTTTCTGCTATTCCAACAGTTTGATAACCAAAATGCGTTTTCGTATTTTCTTTCATGTTAGAAGAGTTTCCTACGTTCTTGTTTTAAAACGCTACTCATAATAATTTTGGCGCCTTTGTTCTGCATGGCAGTGAGGGCTTTATCGATATCTCCTGGCGTTTTATTGATACCGAAACAGGCATCTTGGATAACAGTGACTGCGTATCCTAAATCAATTGCATCTAAGACTGTATAGAGCACACAATAGTCTGTCGCCAATCCCGTGATGAAAAGATGCTGGATGTTCTGTTGTTTTAAATATGCATCAAGGCCTGTGTTTTTCTGATGTGCATTATCAAAAAAACCACTATAACTATCAATGTCAAGATCGCTACCTTTATAGATTATTTTTTCAATGCGGCGGGTATCCAGTGCTGGATGAAGAGCAGCCCCAGTGCTGTGTTGTACACAATGATCGGGCCAGAGCACTTGTTCATGTCCATTAAGATTAATCACTTCAAATATTTTTTTGCCTGCATGACTGCTTGCAAAGCTCTTATGACGATGTGGGTGCCAATCTTGGGTGGCAATAATATGGTTGAAATAGTGTTGCAGATCATTTGCATGCGGAAAAATTGCGTCAGCGCCTGGGACACCTAGGGCACCCCCAGGGAAGAAATCATTTTGTAAATCGATTAAAATCAGCGCGCTTGGGTCATGTTGCATATTTTGCCAGATACTCCTAATTTCTCGCGCATAAAAGAACATGATAACGAAGTTAAAGCTTAGGATCAAAGTTGTTTTGGAAGTCACGGACTTTTCCTCAAGGAAATACATGGACAATTACAAAAGCACAAAATGCTGTATAAAAACTCAGTAAAACTGCCGTAAATTTGCTGTTTTCAGTTTTAATTGTTACAATTAAAGTTAATATTGTAACAGATGGGGCTCATATGAAAGCACATATTACGCCGCAAGGCGATGGTCATGGACCAAGTATTGAGGAACGTATTGCGCTTACCAAAATGATCATGAAATTGTTTGATCATTGGCAGCTTTCCACAAGAGAGCAATTGGAGCTTTTAGGATTAGAACCAGGAGCGCGTGCAACATTGTCGCGTTATCGACAAAAGGATGGTGCATTTGGCAATGGAAGAGATCTGTTAGAAAGAGTTGGACATCTATTGAGTATCCATAAATCGCTCCGTATCATTTTTCCACATAATCCTGAACTCGTTTACCTTTGGCCTAAAAGACGAAATACAAATTTTGGAAATAAAACCCCGGTTGAATTTATGCAAGAAAACGGGTATACCGGAGTGCTGATGGTCAGAACATATCTGGATAGAGAAAGAGGTCGTTAATGCATGCGATATTTGATAAATTGGAAACTATTCATTTTAAAGATGATTTATTTAGGAATATCAAATCTATCAGAAAGTCGCAAGATTTATATGATGATTTAAGTGATGATCCAATAGAATGGCAATATGCTATTAAAAATGCAGAAGATTCTAAACCCCGCTCTTATTTACCTGAACCTATTATTAACCGTCCTTTTGATGAGGCTTATTTTCAGGCAATCATGTTTATTTTTCAGATGCCTAACTGGAAGGCTTCTCGTTTTAGTGCCGGTAATTATGGCGTATGGTATGGTGCCTTAGATCTTATTACTACTATTCACGAAACAGTCTATCATTGGAGAAATTTTTTAAAAGCTGCTGATCTAGAAAAATATGATTCGTTTATTATTGGAGAGAGGCGCGTTTTTCAAGTAAAATGTGAAGCATTATTATTGGATTTTAGGAATAAAATAAATGATTTTCCTCAATTGATTGATGCTGAAAATTATCAATTTACCCAAAATATTGGAGAGTATATACAAGGTCAAGGTCATCCAGGTCTATTTTCATGCTCAGCTCGTTGTGAAGGAACAATTTCGGTAATTTTTACACCAAAGGTTCTTAAGAATCCACGCGATTATTGTTATCTTACATATACATTGGATACTCAGACACAAAAAGTTATCGTTGAAAGAAAACCAAAGGAAACTTTGTTAACTTTATAAAAATATTGATAAGAATTGATGACACTAAAACAACAACACCCCCCGCTCACTTCGTGAGCTGCCCCCCTCGAAGGGGGCGATTTATCAGGCAGTTATTTTATGAAAAAGCAAATGCAAGGTGTGAATGAATCCATGTATTTTTTTCTTCTTCCAAGCGGTTTTCTGCAATGGCGAGTCTAATAGCCGCTAATAATCGATTCATATAGGTGACGTTATGAAGTGTAATGGCCTGCATCCCCAGCATTTCATGAGCGCGTAAAAGATAGCGCAAATAGGCACGAGAATAAGTGCGGCAGGTTTCGCAAGGGCAAGTATTATCAATGGGACGTTCATCAAATTCAAATTGGCTATTTGTTAGGGTAATGTGTTCTTTTACAGTATCTTCACCTTGGGCCGCGCGTATTAAAGCGCCGCCATGGCGAGCAAGGCGAGTAGGATGCACGCAATCAAAGGTATCAACACCCGCAAGTACTGCTTCAAAAATATCTTGAATGCCGCCGATGCCAAGGAGATGCACAGGTCGGATGGGATCTAAAAGCGGTAAAGTATGGTTGACGACATCATACATTTGTTGTTTTGAGGCGCCTAAAGATCCACCCAAAGCATGGCCAAAAAAAGAATTTTCATTCACAAATTCGGCTGCCATTTGTCGTAAATCTGGATACACACCGCCTTGAATAACACCATATTAGGCTTATCTGTTATCTTGGCTCAGTTTTTAAAATTTT
>CAZCHZ010000242.1:0-2794 GCA_964498615.1 uncultured Legionellaceae bacterium
TGCAATTATGTCAGTAGCAGAAAGATTGAAAGAAATAGGTAGACAAGAAGGTAGGCAAGAAGTCAGACAAGAAACAATGTCTATAGCAGAAAGATTGAAAGAAATAGGCAGACAAGAAGGAAAGCAAGCTGGTATTCATACAGGTGAATCAATTGCCTTACTAAGATTACTGGAACGCAAATTTGGCATTATCCCCATTTTATACCAGAAGCGTGTGCAAGAAGCTGATTCTGATCAATTACTGCATTGGGTGGAACAGGCAGTCGATGCTCCGAATTTGGAAACATTATTTGAATAAAGCTGGATTTGTTAAAGAACGCCTGGCGTTTCGCTACGCTCGCATGATTACCCTCACCCCCACCCTCTCCCGCTTGCGGGGGAGGGTGGGGGTGAGGGTTTTAATTCAATGGCATAATCAATTTAAAAAATTCACTATTCTGTGATTTGCTTAATGTAGACTCTGCATTGTAAATCAGCGGATAATTTTTTTCCCCATGCCCAAATTCATCTGTTTTATAAACTGGGATATCGGATTCTTGTGCGAATCTATTAAGCGCAAAATTAATGGACTTATCGTCGTTTCCTCTAAAATTTCCCAAAATAATCGCTTTGACATCTTTTAATAAGCCTGCTTGTTTTAAGTGTGTGAATATTCTATCAATACGCGATCCATCCAGATCTTTGTCTTCAAAAAACAAAATCCTATCTTTAGTATCAATTTGCCAAAATGTTCCTATGCTATTTTGAACCAAGGTTAAATTACCACCGGATAGACGACCTGAGATTGATGTTAAATTTTCAGCAGCAGCATTCAAGGGCAATAATTGATTAATTTCAGCCTGTTTTACATTTCCAGACAAAAGCTCAGCCACTTTTTCCAGATTGCTTGGGTCTTTTTCTATCGTGAGCGTTAACATATCCAGCAAGACAGGACCATGAATGGTTTTCCAACCCCATTTCTGCGATAAAAATAAATGTAGGGCAGTAATATCGCTAAAACCCACAACAGGTTTTTCTTGTTCTGGCTTCGGAAGCTCTGCTAATCCATCCATCAATCTCGTCATGCCAAAACCGCCTCTTAAAGCCCATATGATTGTATTGGGATCAGTCGCATTTAAGGCATCTTTCAAATACGCCAATCTTTTTTCATCTGTATTCGCATTATAGAGAATGTCTGCTGATATTAATTCATCAGGTAAAATAAGATTGAGGTTTTGAATTTCCTTAAGCTGCTGAATATTGGCAAGTGTTGTTGCAGAACTTGGGGCAATAGCAATGATTTTGTAATTTTCCAGCATTCTTAGGAATGCGCTATTTTGAAGCGCTTTATTATATTGCGGTTTTTTAAGCGGGATATCTGAATCTTCAAATATAAAATAGGTAATCAAAGCTAATAATAGGCAAACACTGATAGCTCCCCAAATATATCTTTTGCGTTTCATTTTACCCTCAAAAGTTATTGTTCCACGGCTCCTTCCATAATATATTCCACCGATTTTTTATACTTTGGTTTTTCGGCCATAATATTTGAACCTTTAAATATAAAATAGGCAATTATTCCTAATGCTATAATAATAGCAGTGGCTATCCAAATATGTCTTTTACGTTGCATTTTATCCCTCACAGTAAATTATTTTACCACGGTTAAATGGGGTGGTTTGCCGCCCGTTTTATTACCGCCACCGTTTGATCCTTTATCGCTTTGTACATCTTCTGGCACTGCACCTTTATCATTATTATTTCCACCTTCTGTTTCCTTAGTGCCTGCCTCTCCTTCCTCCATATCAGACAAGACCATCCCCCGCCCATTTTCTTTAGCATAAATTGCCATAATGGCCGACACTGGCGCATAAACTTTACGCACCTTCCCACCAAAGCGCGCCTGAAATTCAATAGCCTTATCTCCCAGAATAAGTCCATGCACTGCTGTGACAGCAATATTCAAGACTATCTGACCATTTTCAACGTATTCCATAGGCACATGGACATCCGATCCATTTGCGTTCACAACAATATGTGGCGTTAAACCATTATCCACTATCCAATCATAAAAAGCACGAATGAGGTAGGGACGCGTTGAAGTCATAGGATGCGACATAATATTGCTCTCTCATTTAAAGTGTTCATGATCTGAGTGCTCTTTCCGCTTCACTTAAACTTGCAATAAAGGATTCTCGCGAAAATATTCTCTCTTCATATTTTTGTATTGGACCCGTTTCTGAAGGTTGGGTAATGCCTAAAGAGGGTAATCGCCAGAGCAAGGGCGCAATACAACAATCCAGTAAAGAAAATTCTTCGCTAAAAAAATAAAGAGAATCTGCAAACACCGGAACAACAGATAAGAGACTTTCTGTGAGTTCCTTTTTAGCAAGTTTGATTTCCCCCGACACACTTTTTTCATTGGCTTGCAAAATTTTATCTAAAAGACTATACCAGTCGCGTTGAATACGATACATCATCAAACGTGCCCTAGCACGTGCTACAGGATATACGGGCATCAAAGGCGGATGGGGAAAACGTTCGTCTAGATACTCCATGATAATATTACTATGATAAAGAACTAAATCACGATCTGTAAATGTCGGCACCGATCCATAGGGATTCAGTTCCACAAGCTCTTCATAGACTTTGGGCATTTTTTCTACATCTAAAATATCTGCGCTCACGCCTTTTTCAAAAAGGACAATACGCACTCGATGACTATAGGGATCGAGTGCCTTTGAATACAAAGTCATCACTGAGCGTCGATTTGTGGCAATTGACATATATTCACTCACTTTTTAAGAGACGTCTT
>CAZCHZ010000243.1:0-2758 GCA_964498615.1 uncultured Legionellaceae bacterium
ACTATATGAATCGTATTTGTGATGGCTGGGTATTTGGCCTAAATATTGTGCAACCCTTTGGTTTAAAGAACAAATATGATGTTGATTCCATCGCACGATACCATGGAACACGTTCGGAATTGGTCACCGTCGATGTTGCACCAAGTATTGCTTATGATTTCTGCAATGGTCTTTCTATTGGGTTAGGGCCAGATTTTGTATGGGCACAAGCAAGATTGGATACACAACTTAGTCATCCTGTGATGCCTAACCCAGAAAGAGATGGATTTGTTCACAATATTGCCAGTCGTTGGGGCCTAGGTGGACACGTAGGCGCTTTGTATGAATTTACGGATTGCACGCGCGTAGGTATCAATTATCGTTCTCAAGTGAAAATCAAGGCTAGAGGAACGTCAGAAAGATTAGATCCGCCAGGCACAGGTGCTGTTGTGGGCCAAAGTCTCCGTGCAAACGTTACGCTACCTGATACTACCGTGTTAAGCGCTTATCATGCTTTTGATGATTGCTGGGCAATTATGGCAGATATCCAATATACGCATTGGAAAACATTTAAAGATCTGACGGTAAGGCTTGAAAACGGTGAGACAGCTACCACTCGGGAAAATTGGAAAGATTCTATGCGTTATGCATTGGGTGGAAGTTATCAATGGGATGAATGCTTACGTTTACGTTTAGGGGTGGCCTTCGATCAGTCTCCCATTCGCGATACAGCATTTAGAACCACACGTATTCCTGATTCCGATCGTACATGGGTGGCTGTGGGTGCGCAGTATCGTTTAAATAAATGTTTGAATATGGAACTAGGTTATGCACACTTGTTCTTTAAAAACGCAAACATAAACGAAGGTCCAGTCATTACCAATCGAGGAACACCTGCAAATCGTATACAAGGTCGTTACAAGACGTATGCAGATTTGGTAGGCATTCAATTTACATGGGATATAGGTTAATTAATACCTTGGGGGATTATGGCTGCAGGATCAAGATGAACCTGCAGCTATAGTTAAATCGGGGTAATTGGCCCCAGTTTTACTGAATAAGGATTTAAACGGTATGCCACGCAAAACTGATAAACGTGTTCGTTTAATAGAAGCTGCAAAAGTACTGATCCATCAACAAGGCTTTAATTTAACCACTTTGGCAGACATTGCACAGGAAGCGGATGTTCCTTTAGGGAATGTCTATTACTATTTCAAGACCAAGGAAGCCATTGGGGAAGCTGTCATTGAAAAACGTGCAGCTGAATTGCTTGAATTCCTAAGCAAAATGGATGAGAATGCCGATCCCAAAGCACGGCTCTTGGCTTTCTTGCATTCTGCCACAGAGGAACTCGAACTCACTGCACGCTTTGGCTGTCCAGTGGGTGGTTTATGTCAAGAACTTGGGAAACAGGGAGGCTCCTTAGCGGATCAAGCAGCTAAATTGCTGCATGATCTCCTCAATTGGTCTGAAGCGCAGTTTCGAACCTTGGGGTTAGGGAATGAAAAAGCCTCTGATCATGCATTACATCTGATCTCCGGTATTCAGGGCATGTATTTGCTCACGCATACTTTTAAAGATCCAAAACTTGCAATGAGAGAAGCTAAGACCTTGCAAGAATGGCTCGATAAAGTGTTTGCGAATGTCAAAACAGGTGCTTTTGGTAAAGCCAGCGAAGTTGCTTAAACACTTCTGCTACCCTTCTTTCTCTTGCTTGCAAGAGAGGGAAGAGGTAGTATAAAGCTATGCTAGAAGTTAATCAGCTTACAGCCAATATTAAAGATTTGCAAGAAAGAACCACCGCACTTCGGGGGTATCTTTGACTTCGATAATAAAGTTGAAAGACTAACAGAAGTAGAACGAGAACTTGAAAATCCAGCTATTTGGAGCAATCCAAAACAAGCGCAAAATTTGGGCAAAGAAAGGGTTGAATTAGAAAAAGTTGTCAATACCCTTCAGGAACTTACCTCTGATTTAATAGAAGCATCAGATCTCGTATCTCTCATACAAGCGGAAAAAGATGATAGCTTATTGGCGACAGTCATAGAAGAAGTAAGTCGCCTACAAGCCATGGTTGAAAAGCTTGAATTTCAGAAAATGTTTCCAGGGGAAATGGATCCCTCTCCTGCATTTATGGATATCCAATCCGGCTCTGGCGGTACAGAGGCGCAAGATTGGGCCGAGATGCTTTTGCGTATGTATTTGCGTTGGGGAGAGCGTAAAGGTTTTAAAACAGTTTTATTAGAAGTCTCCGCGGGCGAGGTTGCAGGGATTAAAAGTGCAACCCTTAAATTCGAAGGTGAATATGCCTATGGTTGGTTAAGAACAGAAACCGGTGTACACCGTTTGGTTCGAAAATCTCCTTTTGATTCGGGGAATCGCCGACACACTTCTTTTGCCTCAGTATTTGTGTATCCTGAAATTGATGATGATATCGCCATTGATATTAATCCCGCCGATTTAAGAATTGATACCTATCGCGCTTCGGGTGCTGGCGGGCAGCATGTGAATCGTACAGATTCTGCTGTGCGGATCACTCACTTGCCAACCGGTATAACGGTGGCTATCCAAAACGAGCGTTCACAGCTGCAAAATAGAGAAACAGCCAAGACTATTTTGCGCTCGCGCTTGGCCCAGATGCAGCTCGAGCAGCACCGGGAAAATCTGGCTGAACTGAAGGGCCCCAACCAATCGGCCGAATGGGGCAATCAAATCCGCAGCTATGTCTTACATCCTTATAAACAAGTCAAAGATCTAAGAACCAGGTACGAGACTTCTG
>CAZCHZ010000244.1:0-2751 GCA_964498615.1 uncultured Legionellaceae bacterium
GTGCTTGGCAATCTCGTTGGTTTAATCGATTCTGATTATCAAGGAGAACTCTTTATTTCTTGTTGGAATCGTGGAACCCTGCCTTTCAAAATAGAAGTGGGAGAACGTATTGCGCAGTTTCTCATTGTGCCTGTGGCGCAAGCGCGTTTTCAGTATGTGGAAGATTTTGTCTCTTCTGAAAGAGGAGAAGGTGGATTTGGGCACACAGGCAGAAAATAAATGAATAATGTTATTCCCAAAGAAATCTTTCGCGCCTACGATATCCGTGGTGTTGTGGGCAGCACATTCACCGCGGATATTGTGCATAAGATAGGCCAAGCGATTGGCACAAAGGTAAAAGCCTGTGGCAAAACAACGGTTGCAGTGGGTCGTGATGGGAGATTATCTGGTTTTGAGCTAACGGCAGCGTTAATTGCAGGCCTGCTTGAAACAGGTTGCGACGTGATTGATCTTAAATCTGTGCCAACACCTTTGGTGTATTTTGCGATTGCACATCTTGGCATTTCTTCTGGTGTCATGGTCACGGGAAGTCATAATCCTCCAGAATATAATGGTTTAAAAATGGTGATAGAAGGAGATGCCTTGTATGATGCGGATATTCAGGATTTGTATCAGAGTATTTTGTCTCAACAATTTCAAAAAGGACAAGGAGTGTTGCGTGAATACGATATTATTCCAGACTATCTTACTGCAGTCACTGATAATATCACCTTAAAGCGTCCTTTAAAAATTGTGATCGATTGTGGCAATGGTGTCACAGGTATTGTTGCACCTTTGTTGTACGAAACTTTAGGTTGTCAAGTGATTCCTTTATTTTCTGAAGTAGATGGACGTTTTCCAAACCATCATCCAGATCCAGGGCAGCCTGAAAATTTACAAGATTTAATTAAAGCAGTGCTTAAACATAAAGCAGATATCGGCTTAGCATTTGATGGTGATGGTGATCGTTTGGGTGTGGTTGATAATCAAGGTAAAATTATTTGGCCAGATAGGCTATTAATTTTATTTGCAGCTGCAATGTTGCGGGTGCATCCTGGGGCTAATATTATTTATGATGTGAAATGTACAAGACATGTTGCCTCAGAAATGAAAAAAGCGGGTGGAAGTCCGTTGATATGGAAGACAGGCCATTCTTTGATTAAAGCAAAAATGAAGGAAGTGCAAGCCAAATTAGCGGGAGAGATGAGCGGGCATATCTTCTTTAAGGATAAATGGTTTGGTTTTGATGATGCGCTATACGCAGGGGCTAGGGTCCTAGAAATTTTAGCAGCAGAAAACACTAAAGATGCAGCGCAGTTGTTTCGTGATGTCCCTGAAAGTTGTGCAACACCGGAATTACAATTATCTGTGCCTGAATCAGAAAAATTTAACATTATGCGAAACCTAATCAATATTGCAAATTTTGAAAAAGCCTGTGTCTCTACAATTGATGGTTTACGTGTGGATTTTGAGGATGGTTTTGGTTTGGTGCGCTGTTCTAATACCACGGCAAATTTAATCTTGCGTTTTGAAGGCGATACAGAAAGTGCCCTGCAGAGGATTAAAGATAAATTCAAGACTTTATTATTAAGCATCGAGCCAAACTGGAAATTGCCGTTTTAAGGAATTTGTAGACATCAAATGGGCTGGGACAGGGCTTAAGCCCCTACAAATTTTCTGATAATCTTGCCTATGTAGGGGCGGGGCCCTGTCCCCGCCCTTTTTTAAATTGATATTTCTTTGTATACTGTGACAAGCTCTAAATCTAAGGTAAAAACTGAACATGGTAAGACCCAGTGCCCGATCCCGAGACGAATTACGCGACATTCGTATTACCCGTAAGTACACCAAACATGCGGAAGGATCCGTGCTGATTGAATATGGAGATACCCATGTGCTTTGCACAGCAAGTATTGTGCCGGGGGTGCCTAAATTTCTGAAAGGCACAAACCAAAGTTGGTTAACTGCTGAATATGGCATGTTGCCACGTTCAACCACTGAACGCATGCAAAGAGAAGCTGCGCGTGGTGGTCAAACAGGTCGTACGCAAGAAATCCAGCGTTTAATCGGGCGTTCATTGCGTTCTGCCATCGATTTAAGCCAGCTTGGGGAGAATACCATTACCATCGATTGTGATGTGTTGCAGGCCGATGGCGGCACTCGTACGGCAAGTATCACAGGTGCTTGTGTGGCCGTGGTAGATGCCATTGCACATCTTCGTCAACAAGGACAGGTGCGCAATAATCCTTTGAAGTTTTTAATTGCCGCAGTGTCTGTTGGCGTTTATCAAGGGATGCCAATTTTAGATTTAGATTATGTTGAAGATTCCAATGCCGAAACGGATATGAATGTGGTGATGACGGAAAAAGGCGATTTTATTGAATTGCAAGGCACTGCAGAAAAGGGTCCTTTTCAAATACAAGATTTACAAGGCATGTTAGATTTAGCCAAAACAGGTATTCGAAAAATCATTGATAAGCAACGTGCGGCTTTAGGATTGCTCTAAATTTTATTGAATATTTTTTGTTATTAATAACTTAGGTTTTTTTGGTTTAACTTTGTCTAAATGGCTACTTTTTTATAAATATCCTGGATTTTCATTTTGGGGAGGTTTTTTGGGTGGTTGGTTAACTTTGGCTTTTTTTACCAGACGTTCAAAACTAGATTTTTGGTTACTTGCAGATATTGCATCAATTGGTTTATTGGGTGGTTTAATTTTTTCCAATATTGGTTGTTTTTTTGGAAGTTGTAATATCGGAATTGAAAGCAACT
>CAZCHZ010000245.1:0-2734 GCA_964498615.1 uncultured Legionellaceae bacterium
CCAACACTAATAATGCAACACACCAAAAAAAATAATGAAGATGTTTAGCATTATACTCAAGCATCCACGATAACAATGACGATACAATTAATAAAAACAGATAGTAAGCAAGACCTTTGGTTAACACATAATTGACAAGATGTACAAAATAAGGTGTGATAAACAAACAAACCAAACACCAAAAATAAAGATTTTTAAGCTCAAAAAGCGTTTGTAAAGTTCTGGCCATCACAAATGTTGCAATGAATCCTGCACTAAGCTGTAATAGGAGGAGAGGATAAAATTGAACGCCATGTTCTTTTCCTGAAAACAATTGAAGTAGCATGGGATAAAGTGGCGGCCTTAAAATGTCTCCAGTGATATAGCCTTGACTATCTGGTGCTAAAATAATACCTTCTGCCATCCAATAAAAAAACAGCAAAACCATCACGACACAAAAGAATAGATTTGCGCCCCGCATGAAATCAAGTGGTTTTAACAGAGATAAAGTTTTAAGAAACATAAGCTTCCGTTCGTTCCGGCAAACTTTCTGCCCTGCCTATTGACAAATAACGCAATCCACATCTTGTCACTATTCCAGGTTCATACATGTTGCGTAAGTCAATTAATGTGGGTGGTATTTTAGATTTCTTCAATAAAGTTTTCACGCGCGACAAATCAAGATGACGAAACGCTTCCCATTCTGTCACAATGACAACCACATCCGATCCTTCAATCGCTTGATAAGGACTTTCACCCCATCGCACATTCTGTAATCTTTCTTTTGCTTTTTCCATCGCAACAGGATCGAACACGGCAATATGGGCGCCTGCTTGTTGTAAATGTTCAATAATCGTTATGGCGGCACTGTCGCGTATATCATCGGTATTTGCCTTAAAAGCCAGTCCTAAAATGGCAATGGATTTATTTGCGACATCCCCACAACAAGCAGCAATAATTTTATCTGTCATGCGACGTTTCTGTTTTTCATTAGAAGCAATCACGGCTTCAACAATATTGAGTGGCAATTGCAATTCTGCAGCAACGGTTGCCAAGGCCCGCGTATCTTTAGGAAAACAAGAGCCTCCATAACCGGGACCCGCCTTCAGATAAGCATGACCAATCCGTTTATCTAATCCTATACCTATCATCACTTGTTCTATATCTGCACCAAGCTTTTCACATAAAACTGCAATTTCATTCACAAAACCCAGTTTTGTCGCCAAAAAACAATTTGCCGTATATTTAATCATTTCTGCAGTTTCAATATCTGCATGCAAAATAGGAACACCTTGCACCCTAAAAGGGTGATATACCTTATCTAAACAACGCCTTGCCTCAAGATGCGCAGTCCCAATGATAATTCTATCTGGGTTCATAAAATCTTGTACCGCGGATCCTTCGCGTAAAAATTCCGGATTCGAGGCCATCATAAATTGTGCAGCAGGATTTTTTTTAAGTATTAAATCAGCAATATATCGATTAGTGCCAACAGGTACGGTGGATTTCACCACAATCACTTTCGGTTGCGTTAAGAGGGGCGCTAATTCCAAAGCAAGTGCTTCTACATAGTGTAAATCAGCTCGCCCTGTCTTGGGATCAGTGGGTGTGCCTACTGCAATAAAAATGATCTCTGCCTCTATCGCGTCCATTAAATGGCTGGTAAAGGAGAGATGTCCACTGGCTAAATTCTTTTCAACGAGTTCCTTGACACCCGGCTCATAAATGGGGATTTCTAGATTTTCTAGCTTTGAAATCTTCTCGGCATCCTTATCGACACAACAGACCTTAAAGCCTAATGTGGCAAAACAGACACCAGAAACCAGGCCAACATAACCCGTCCCAATGACAGCAAGTCGCATATTGTTAGTCATATAGCTAATCCGTTCTCCATCTATTGCAACCTAAGTATCGGGAGTATACTATTAGGAATTTAGCTTACGCAAATTGTTTTATGGTCGTATCACCAAAAACCTATTCACTTTCAACACTATTCGCTTTAATGCTGCTTTTTGCAGGTGGTCTTTACCTATGGATGCAAGGTCCGCGTTTGGATGCAGATACCGGAAGTTATTTAAATTTTAGCCCAATAAGATCGTTTATATACCCTCTTATTTTAAAGGGAAATCAGTTTATATTTGGGCTTGAAAATTATCGATGGCTCGTGTTCTTGCAGCTTATTTTCGGTTTTTTTGCAACCACACACTTTGCGCTTAAGCTTAAGAAAATAGTTGGACTCGAAAACTGGGAAACATTTCTGGTAATAGGGGTATTGCTTTCACCTTATTATGGCATGTCTAAGTTTGGAAATGCGATTTTAACAGAAGGCATTTGCTATCCGCTCTTTTTACTTTGCATAACTTCTCTTTTTACCGGCATTTTTGAAAAGAATTTCAAAGCATTATTACAATGCATGGGATATACAGCACTTTTGGTGCTCACACGTAGACAATTTTTGTTTCTGTATCCTATCTTAGGTCTTGTATTGATTTATTTCCGACATATTTCCCTCCCTCGCCAAAGTACTAAGCTTATGATAATTTTTTTATTATCCATATTAGCGACAAATTTGATAGAACGCACTGAACATTACATTTCCCACGATCGTTTTGCTACCATTCCTTTTACAGGCATTCAATTGATTGTCGCACCTTTATATATTGCAGATAGCAGTGACATAGCCTTATTTCGAGATGAAAAAAAGAAACTCATTTTTGAACCAACGTTTGATAACATGACTAAAAAAAAAATAAAA
>CAZCHZ010000246.1:0-2722 GCA_964498615.1 uncultured Legionellaceae bacterium
TTCCGGCGGGTTTAACAGAAGAGACAATTCGATTGATTTCCGCGAAAAAACAAGAACCAAGCTTTTTATTAGAATGGCGTCTTAAGGCCTTTCATCATTGGCTAACATTAAAAGAACCGCATTGGGCAAAATTACATTATGAGCCTATCGATTATCAAAAAATCATTTATTATTCAGCACCCAAAACAGCAGCCAACCCCAAGAGTTTGGATGAGGTTGATCCTGAAATTTTAAACACTTACGAAAAATTGGGGATTTCACTACAAGAACAAGCACGTTTAAGTGGTGTTGCGATTGATGCCGTTTTTGATAGTGTCTCTGTTGCCACCACCTTTAAGGAAACCCTGCAAGAGAAGGGCATTATTTTTTGTTCGTTTTCTGAGGCCGTTCAGAAATATCCTGAGTTAATTCAACAATATTTAGGCACAGTGGTACCCTACACTGATAATTTCTTTGCCTGTTTAAATTCTGCTGTCTTTAGCGACGGCTCTTTTTGTTATATTCCAAAAGGGGTACGTTGCCCCATGGAATTATCTACGTATTTTCGCATCAATGCGGCCATGACGGGTCAGTTTGAGCGCACTTTAATTATTGCTGATGATGACAGTTATGTGAGCTATCTTGAAGGCTGCACTGCCCCCAAACGAGATGAAAATCAATTACATGCAGCCGTGGTTGAATTAGTTGCGCTAGATAATGCGCGCATTAAATACTCCACTGTGCAAAACTGGTATCCCGGCGATAAAGAAGGCAAAGGTGGTATTTATAACTTTGTGACAAAACGGGGCGCCTGTCGGGGCAAGCGCTCTAAAATTTCCTGGACCCAAGTAGAAACCGGTTCTGCCATTACTTGGAAATATCCCAGTGTCTTATTGATGGGGGATGAAAGTGTTGGCGAATTTTATTCTGTGGCAGTCACTAATCATTATCAGCAAGCAGATACCGGCACCAAGATGATCCATCTGGGTAAAAATACCAAAAGTACCATTCTTTCTAAGGGCATTTCAGCTGGCCAAAGCCAAAATACTTATCGTGGTTTGGTGCGTGTGCGCCCCAATGCAGTGAATGCTAGAAATTATACACAATGCGATTCTTTATTATTAGGGGGAAAGGGATCCGCGCATACTTTCCCCACATTAGATGTGCAAAATCAAACGGCCAATATTGAACATGAAGCCAGTACTTCTAAAATCAGTGAAAAACAACTATTTTATTGCCAAAGTCGTGGGATTAATGCAGAAGATGCCATAAATATGATTATTAATGGTTTTTGTAAACAAGTGCTAAAAGAGCTACCTATGGAATTTGCAGTTGAGGCCCAAAAACTTTTGGCACTCAGTTTAGAGGGGGCAGTGGGGTAATGACGACAAAAGATATAGTACTGAATATAAACAAACTTACCGTCAACATTGAGGGTAAAAAGCTTATTCAAGATTTATCACTCACCCTAAAAAACGGAGAAGTGCATGCCATCATGGGCCCCAATGGCGGTGGGAAAAGCACCTTGGCCAATATCCTGGCGCGCAAGCCGGGTTTTCAAATAGAAAACGGTGCGATAATGTATTTAAATGAAGATTTGCTATCGTTTACACCTGAAATGGCTGCAACCAAAGGGATATTCTTGGGATTTCAGCATCCTGTGGCCATTCCAGGGGTTAGCAATGTTCAGTTCTTAAAAACGGCAGTCAATGCGCTAAGACAGGCTCAAAATCTCCCTCCTTTGGATGCTGTGGATTTCTTAAAATTAGTGAAAACAAAAATGGCAGCACTTAACATGGATGAGGCTTTGTTATATCGGGGCTTAAATGAAGGTTTTTCAGGCGGTGAGAAAAAGAAAAATGAAATTTTGCAAATGTCCTTATTAGAACCCAAGCTTGCCATTTTAGATGAAACCGATTCAGGCTTGGACATCGATGCTTTAAAGAGTGTTGCTGAAGGATGCAATCATCTTAAAAATAATGGAACAACCATTATGTTAATTACACATCATCAACGATTTTTAGATTATATCGTCCCTGATTATATTCATGTGCTTAAAGGGGGTACTTTGGTCCATTCAGGCGATAAACATTTAGGTCTGGCACTTGAAAAGAAAGGTTATACCTGGTTAGAAGAAGAGGAAACTGTATGAGTATACTGCAGGCAAAAGAAATTACTTTGCCCAAAAATACAGTTTTGGAGGAACCCCTTTGTTTAAGGGGATCTGAGGCTATCAAGATTGTCGCTCAAGAAAACACCCAAGCATTGGTAATTCAACTTTATCTTGAAGGAGAACCCCAAAGTAATACTGAAATTGTTTTGGGCCGAAATGCAAATGTCACACATGCTGTGTTAATGATGAATGGCAGCCTGAAATTAGATGTAACTTTAGCAGAAGAACGCGCGCAATTTAGTTCTCAAGTATTAATGCTGCCAAGAGAAAACCAGTGTGTCAGCATCTCGGCACATATTCACCACCAAAGTCCCGAAACACAAAGCAGTTTGATTGCCAGAGCTGCAGTGGACGATGAAGCCAAAAGCAGTTTTGCGGGTAAAATTATTGTTGATAGAAAAGCCACCAATACAAATGCACTGCTTGAAAACAAGAACTTGTTACTCTCTGATAAGGCAAGCGCCAAAAGCTTTCCTGAATTTGAAATTGATAATGGTGAAATCAGTTGCAAACATGGCGAAACCATTGGCCATCTTAAAAACGATGCTTTGTTTTACTTAAACATTCGGG
>CAZCHZ010000247.1:0-2720 GCA_964498615.1 uncultured Legionellaceae bacterium
CCACGCCGCCTGCGACCACTAAACGGGAGAGACACTGTTGTTGCAAAGCACGTTGACATTTAATCACTAAGGTATCGGTAATGGCTTCTTCAAATTCATACGCAATATCCGCTTTATCTTGTGCAGTTTTTTCGGTGTTTTGAAAAGTATTGAGAGTAAATGTTTTTAAACCGCTAAAGCTAAAATCTAAGCCGGGTTTATCTGTCAGTGGTCTTGGAAAGTGAAAGCGTCCCCTCCTACCGGATTTTGCGAGTTCCGCCAAAACAGGTCCACCTGGATACCCCAGGCCCAGCAACTTTGCTGTTTTATCAAAGGCTTCTCCTGCAGCATCATCCAAGGATTCCCCTAATATTTGATATTGTCCTAAGCCCGCAACTTCTATTAAGAGGGTATGCCCACCCGACACTAATAAGGCAATAAAAGGAAAATTAGGCGCAGGCTTTTCAAGTAAACTGGCTAAAAGATGTCCTTCCATATGATGAATGGGAATGGTAGGAACATTCAGCGCATAACCCAAAGCTCGGCCAAAAGTGGCACCGACTAATAATGCACCTATCAAGCCTGGGCCTGCCGTATAGGCAATACCCTGAATCGCTGTACGCGGTTTGCCTGCTTTATTTAAGACTTCTTCTAGGAGCGGTAAGATTCTGGCAATATGATCTCTTGAAGCAAGCTCGGGCACGATGCCGCCGTATTCTGCATGCAGCAAGACTTGGCTATGAAGTGTATGCGCAATTAAACCCGCCTGTCCTTCATAGAGGGCAAGTGCTGTTTCATCGCAAGAGGTCTCTAGCCCCAGTACTAACATGTCTAGCTTCCAAAATAATGTAGAATGGCCTAGAATAACATGCTGATGACAGTCTTGTTGTGTTTTACGTAACTAACTCTAAATAAAGGAGCGTGTTTTTCGATGCCAATCGTCCGTGTAAGAGAAGGAGAGTCCGTAGACTCCGCTATCCGCCGTTTTAAACGATCTGTTGAAAAAGCTGGGATCCCTAAAGAATTACGTCGTCGGGAGTTTCATCAAAAAGGATCGATGATCCGCAAGCGTAAGCTTGCAGCTGCAATCAAACGACATTTGAAGAAAATAAACCGTGAACAAGTGGGGGGGCCTAACACACAGCCCCGTGTTCAACGTGGGAGAGGAAGTGACGAAGGCAGACGGGGCGCTTAAAGAAAAAATTCTTGAAGCGATGAAAACGACCATGCGTGCTCAGGATAAATCCCGTTTGGGTGCAATTCGTTTAATCCAAGCCGCTATCAAGCAAAAAGAAGTCGACGAACGCATTAGCTTAACAGATTCAGATGTCCTTGCTGTCCTGGATAAAATGCTAAGACAGCGTAAAGAATCCATTAAACAATTTGAACTTGCCAAGAGAGATGATTTAGTTAAGCAAGAAGAACTAGAAATTGCAGTGATACAAGAATTTCTCCCAACGGCCCTCAGTCCTTCAGAAATTCAAAGTTTGGTGAATGAAGCTATCCGAAGTTTGGATGCAAAAACCGTGAAAGACATGGGGAAAGTCATGGCCAGCCTAAAACCCAAACTAGAGGGGCGAGCAGATATGGGTGAAGTGGGAGCCTTAATTAAAACTTTATTGTCATCGTGAGTTGTCTTGATTCCAGATTCTTTTATTGAATCATTAGTCGCACGTCTTGACATTGTAGATGTTGTTCAGAGTTATATTCCCAGTCTTCACAAAACAGGTGCCAATTATGTTGCCTGCTGTCCTTTTCATACAGAAAAAACACCTTCATTTACTGTTAATCAAGTAAAACAACGTTATCATTGCTTTGGTTGTGGCGTGCATGGGGATGTATTGCAATTTGTTACCGAATATACAGGCATGCATTTTGTTGAAGCCCTAGAAACTCTGGCAGCGCGTGTAGGCTTAAACTTGCCAACAGAAGTCGATAATGGTGCACGAAATTATAAAGAAATTTATGCCATTCTTTTGCAAGCCAGTGCATTTTATGCAGAGCAATTGAAAGGTCCTTTAAAGCAACGTCCCATAGATTATCTTCGGGCCCGAGGCTTAACGGCTGCCATTGCTCGTGAATATGCCCTAGGATTTGCACCCAATGCTTGGGATAGCCTTTTAACCGTTTTGGGAACCAGCGAAAACAATCTTAAAGCTTTGCGCTTGGCCGGACTTTTAAGTAGCAAAGAAGGAGGGCGCAATTACGATCGCTTTCGTGATCGCGTTATGTTTCCCATCAGAGATAGACGGGGACGGGTGATTGGTTTTGGTGGGCGAGTGATTGATCAAGGTGAACCAAAATATCTGAATTCTCCAGAAACGCCCGTATTTAATAAAGGTACGGAATTATATGGTTTATATGAAGCTCGTTTAAGAGAACGTACCTTAAATAACTTGATTGTTGTAGAAGGATATTTAGATGTTCTAAGCCTTGTACAATTTGGCATTTCCAATGTTGTCGCCACCTTGGGAACAGCCCTCACCGATAAACATGTCGATACTTTATTTCGTCAAGCACCTGAGATATTGCTCTGCTTTGATGGCGATAAGGCAGGTCGTCAAGCGATGTTGCGCGCTTTTCATCTTTTTTTACCGCAGATGAAAGAGGGTAGACGACTTAAATTTATCCCCTTGCCGGATAAAGAAGATCCCGATTCCTATGTGCGCCGTGTAGGGCGAGAAGGGTTTTTAGAAGCAATCGCCAAATCTATATCACTGCCAGATTTTTTATTTCAAACA
>CAZCHZ010000248.1:0-2694 GCA_964498615.1 uncultured Legionellaceae bacterium
AAAAACCTAAACGGTTGATAAGGGGGAGGATGGTGAGAATTTCCTGGGATTCCCCTGAATAGGAAAGGGCCAAGACCACGTCCTGTTTGGTGATCATCCCAAGATCGCCATGAGAGGCTTCGCCGGGGTGTAAGAACAGGGCAGGGCTGCCTGTGCTGGCCAGGGTGGCGGCAATTTTTTTGGCGATATGGCCAGATTTGCCCATGCCGGTGACGACGATTCTGCCCTTACAGGCTAATAAGGCACGGCAGGCTTTTACGAACTGCATATCAATTCTGTTGGCCAGGGCTAAAATGGCCTCTGCTTCAATTTCTAAGACAGACTTGCCTAAGTCAATAAACTTTCTCTCATCAGTCAGCACACTTTTGAGATTGATCTCTTCTATCATCCCTACATAATACTATCTTTGCCTATAAATAACGAGGTGACTCGAAAGTGCGCTGTATATATATCTAGCAATAACATTGAAGATGAGACCCAGATATTTCCTGATTCTGTCATCCCCGCGACATGCTCGGGCAACGGCCCGAGAACGCGGGGATCCAGAAGCTTCAATTGTTACATTACAAGATACGACAACAGCCTGATGCTGGATTTTCTTCCCGTGCAGCTCTTTGAGCCTGAGGTGCCCGTCTTGAGCCACCGCTCAATAGCACTAGCGTGGGTGCAGATGATGGGCTTTGATCTTGTGCAGAAGAAGCCAAGCTCGATTCTTTGCTTAAAAGAAATGTAATTTCTTCCTGTAAGATTTTATCATCCTTGTCCTGGCTTTTCGCTGCAACAATCTTTCCATACACTAACAAGCTCTTCCAGAGATCAGAACGACAGTCCTCACCATTATCAGGATACGTTTTGTAATGATCCTTGTTTTGTTCCAGGAAATAATCAGATTCCTGAGCGTCAGGCACACTCGCTAGGTATTCTGCAACATGCGGTATCATTGCTGCATCAGATGGTGACAAGTTAGTCCTGTCGAGATCGCTCGTAAATTCAAAGCAATTTTGAAAATATTCTGCGAAAGTTTTGATGTCAAAAGGCTTGCCTTTACTCAAAAATTTCTGATAAACAGCTGTAAGACTGCGTCGCCTCTCAAAGCACAGTGAATCTAAAAATTTCCCCCCTGGACAACCTGACAATGTGTGGTAACTAGAGGCTGGTAACGTTAAATCTTGGGCATGACCATATTTAACAAAAAGTGGGAAAGTGAGATCCGTAGCAAAGTAAATATCGATACCATCTGCAAAGTGACTATTCTCCTCGCGAGGTACATATTTTGTTTTGGTCTTAGCCCCATTTTGAAAAAGTAGCTCAATCATGGCCAAGATCTTGATTTTGTCTTTTGTATCCTGCTCGGGATAACTCTTTTGGTTGTGCAAAAGATAACTCAGAAATGACATATTGAATTTCAAAATGGTATCAAGGTATTGATCTAAATCCACCTGATGCCTACTACAAAGTTCTGTTACCAACTCCTCATTTTGCTCTAGTAAATCTCTAAAAGTAAGCGATTTACCTTGTATACCTAATCCTGGTTGTGTTGCACTTGTAGTTAGAACTGTTTCCTGAGATGCGGCCATAATATTCTCCTGTCTCGTTTGCATAATAAACATTTAGCAAATAATGTTAACAAATAATTAGTTAAATTGATAACATTGTTCGCGGGTGGTGTTAATTAATGTTACAACGATGCACCTCGGTTTTCAAGACAAAATTATCATTCATGACCTGTCTTCTAAATAGACTTTATTTGGAGGAAAGTAAGTTTGAATAAATAAAGGCCTAGTCCTGCATTCAGGATGGCAATCAGCATGAAAAGTTGTGGGATAGAAAAGCCTGCATTTAATATGATGATTGCAAAGATAGCGGCGACAACCATAAAAAGCGCGTTCAAAATGTTGTTTGCCGCAATCATACGAGAACGCGTTTCATTAGGACTTAACTTTTGAATAAGCGTATAAAGTGGGACAATATAAATACCACCGAATATGCCAATTAATATTGCATCAGTCAATAATCTGCAATGTTTAAAAGAAGTTAAAAAACTTAGCATATCTTGCGGGCTATGCGAGGCCATAGGTTTTACCAAGGCGAAATCCAATGCGAAGAATGTTAAGCCAACTGATCCTAACATCACAAAACCAATTTCAACTTTTTTGTTTGCAAGCCAGGTGCCTGTGGTTGCGCCGACACCAATCCCAACGGAAAAAGCAGTTAAAAAGAGGGTGGCGATAAGTTCGTTTTGTCCCAGAATAATTTTTGTGTAATGCGCAATTTGCGTTAGAAAAACAGAACCATATAACCAAAACCAAGAAACCCCTATGATGGCTTTAAAGATAGCGGGGTTTTTGCGCGTGTCTTTCACAATCCTAAATGTTTGCCTAAATAAATTCCAATCGAGCATTAGGTTTGGTAATCCTGGTAAAGCCTTAGGGATAAAAAAGCTGCTAAAAAATCCCAGAAGTGCAATTGTCATCATCACGGCGGCCACCCATAAAACGCCACTTTGCGGGATACTCATTAAAAGGCCAGATAAAATGGTACCTAATAAAATTGCCATAAATGTGCCCATACCCATTAAACCATTTCCACCCAAAAGTTCATGAGGGCCTAAGAGTTGTGGCAGAATACTGTACTTGAGTGGACCAAAAAAAGTGGCCTGTGTACCGAGTAAGAATAGCGCTACCAATAAAAAAG
>CAZCHZ010000249.1:0-2689 GCA_964498615.1 uncultured Legionellaceae bacterium
AGTATTATTACTGAACTGGAGCGAGATTGGTGAAAAATTCGTGGGGATCACTCAGGTCGCGAGCGATAGCTCGCGGGGGGAGGTAAGCATTGCTATGGTCTCATCAATTTTATGTAATACATCATTTAGGTTTTGTAGTATTACTAAGTTGTTAAAGCGTAGTACATGGATTCCAAGAGCATTAAGATAGGCATCCCGATTTTCATCTTTATCTTGATGCTGTGCTGTATAATGTTGTGAACCATCTAATTCAATGCAAAGTTTTGGTTCTTTGGCATAAAAATCTAATATAAAAGTACCTATTGGTTTTTGTCTGAAAAACTGAATATTTCGGATTTGTTTTCTTCGAATTTTTGACCACAAAATGTTCTCACAGTCTGTCATTTCCAATCGGAGTTTTCGAACGTAAGGCTTTAATGCGCTACTGTAAGGTAATATTTTTTCCATGTGAGAACCTCTCCGCGAGAACCTCTCCGCGAGAACCTCCCCCCGCGAGCTTCGCTCGCGACCCCCTCCGAAAGGGGGTGATATTATCATGCATTAAGATATTGCTCGCGACCCCCTCCGAAAGGGGGTGATAATATCATTCATGGTTCGCGACCCGCTTTGAAAGGGGGTGATATTATTCATTTCGCTCGCGACCTGCTTGCAAAGGTCGTGATATTATCATGCATAACTGTCAATATCTACACCAACAAATCACTTTATGTAGACATAAGGTAGTTGTCCAAAATATTATTTTCCTGTAGTCTAGCAATAGTAATCAATAAGAGACTGAGTTGGCTAATGAACTTAAATCACTATTTAGAGTTTGAACGCCCAATTGCGGAACTTGAGGCCAAAATTGAAGAATTGAGGTTGGTCGGCAGCGATGCTGAAATCAATATTTTGGACGAAATCACGCGTCTTGAGTCTAAAAATCGCGATCTCACAGCCTCTATTTTTAGGACGCTTACCGATTGGCAAATCGTGCAATTGGCAAGACACCCCAAACGCCCCTACGCCCAAGATTATATTCCCTTAATTTTTACCGAATTCGATGAATTACATGGGGATAGGACTTTTGCAGACGATAGAGCCATGGTGGGCGGAATCACGCGTTTAAATGATAGGCCAATTATGCTGATAGCCCAACAAAAGGGACGGGACACCAAGGAAAAATTACTGCGTAATTTTGGTATGCCACATCCTGAAGGCTATCGCAAAGCGCTGCGTTTAGGTCAATTGGCAGAAAAATTTCGTCTGCCCATCATCACGTTTATTGATACCCCAGGCGCTTATCCGGGTGTGGGCGCTGAAGCGCGAGGTCAAAGTGAAGCCATTGCCAGGAATTTATTTGCATTTTCTAGATTTAAAGTACCTATACTTTGTGTCGTGTTAGGGGAAGGTTGTTCGGGAGGTGCTTTGGGTATTGGGCTCGGAGATAAAACCCTGATGTTGCAATACGCTTATTATGCGACAATTTCGCCAGAAGGCTGTGCAACCATTTTATGGAAGAGTGCAAGTAAGGCAGCGGAAGCCGCCGAAGTGATGGGGATCACAGCAATGCGTTTATTAAAACTGGGATTAATTGATGAAATTATTCCCGAACCTTTGGGCGGTGCGCATCGCGATATACCCAAAATGGCCAGCGTTTTAAAAGATGCTTTGCATAAAAATCTCGAGATTTTAGAAAGCCAGTCCACAGAACTTTTATTAAAAAAGCGTTATGAAAGATGGATGTCAATGGGTCTTTAAATTTGTCGCCCGCATGGATCCGATCGGTGATTCAAGCCACAACGGATGCAAAGCATTTATGGGTTGGTTATAGCGGTGGCGTTGATTCCCAGGTATTGTTAGATATTGTCTATCAAGCCTTTCATGCCGAAACAGACTATCGTTTAAGTGCCATTCATATACATCATGGATTAAGCCCTCATGCAGATCACTGGATGCATCATTGCGAAGCAGAATGTACAAAATTACAGATCCCCTTAACAGTAGCATGGGTAGATGCCAGCGTTAAAGATGGTCGTAGCCCAGAAGAAGTGGCAAGAGAAGCACGTTTTCAGGCCTTCGAAAATTTTATCAAAAAAGGTGAATGTTTATTGTTAGCGCATCATGCAGAAGATCAGGCAGAAACAATTTTATTGCGCCTCTTTCGCGGCAGTGGACCACAAGGTTTAAGTGGCATGCAATGCAAAACCAAATTAGGCGAAGGAGAACTCTTACGCCCCTTATTGTCTCAATCAAAAGAAACTATTTTAGCGTATGCAAAAGAGAGAAAATTAACCTGGATTTCTGATGAAAGTAATTTTAATACACGTTTTGATAGGAATTTTCTACGCGAAGAAATTATGCCGCGGTTGGCAGCCAGATGGCCCAGAGTCGTGCGCTCTGTGGGCAGAGCCGGCGACCTTTGTTTTGAAACTGCAACCGCAATACAAGTATTGGCCGAAGATGATTTCAACAAGGTGATGGGCAGCGATGCAAATGCTTTATCTGTGAAAAAATTATTAGCCCTAGATCCGCTTAGAAGACGCGGTGTTTTGCGCTATTGGCTATCGCACCAAAAATTGCTCTTACCTTCGCGCGATCATTTAGAACGCATTGATAGAGAAATGTTGCAGGCAAAACCCGGCAGTAAACCACGTTTAAAGCTTGGCAGCTATGAGCTTAAGCGCATCAAAGGAGAATTAAAGGTTTACAG
>CAZCHZ010000250.1:0-2671 GCA_964498615.1 uncultured Legionellaceae bacterium
AATTTTTGAATAGGAATCGGAAGGGCTTCGGGCAGGGGTTTAGAAATTGCATTTTCGTTTGCATTGATACCCACAATACAGGTAAACCATATGGTTGTGCCCTGACCTTGAATACTGTCTAAGCCAATATTCCCCTGGAGTTGCGAAACAAGTTTTTTACAGATGGCTAAACCTAAACCTGTTCCTCCAAATTTTCCATGGGTATTGACTTGTGTAAAGGCTTGAAAGAGACCCTGTTGTTCTTCTTTAGAAAGCCCTGGGCCTGTATCGATCACATTGACACGCAATAGCAATGAATCTGCTCTTTTTTCTTCCAGTTTAACCTCGACTTTCACACTTCCATTATCGGTGAACTTAATCGCATTGGCGATCAGGTTTGTAATAATTTGCTGGAAACGCAAAGGATCGCTCCAGACTTCCAGCGGCACTTCAGGATCGACATTCGCAAAAAGTCCTAAGGATTTTTCATTTGCAAAAGGCGCAAAGAATTTCAATGTTTCAACAACCAGCGTGGAGACGTTCATTAAAGTGTGTTCGATGCGGAGTTTGCCTGCTTCAATTTTCGAAAAATCCAGAATGTCATTAATAATGGCTAATAATGTTTGCGCTGATTTTTTAATCGTTGTTAAGTATTCTTTTTGAACTGCATTTAGCAGTGTTTTATCTAATAGATTCACAAACCCAATCACGCCATTTAAAGGCGTTCGAATTTCATGACTCATATCCGCTAAGAATTCGGATTTTACCTGACTTGTTTTTTCTGCAGTACGCCTGGCAATATCCAATTCTAAATTTTGAATTTCGATGGTTTCAAGCGAACGCCTTAAACTGCTCGTGGCTCTGTCAATTTTATTTTGAAGTTCGGCCTGCGCGTTTTCAAGTGTTTGTGTCATGATATTAATACCGGATTCTAAGATTTCCAACTCATGATAAGAGGTTGTTTTGACACGGGTGCTGAGATCACCTTTTTGAATACGTCTGACTGCTTCTGCCAATTCTAAAATGGGGCGGGTGACTTTATTACCAAGATGAAATGCCAATAGTCCGCTTAATCCTAAGCCCAGTAATAAAATAGATCCGATAAGTTTAAATATTTCATATTGGCGCACATGCACAAATGTGTTGTCTAACTCAATTCTTATCCAGCCTGTAATCGAAGTCGTTTGTCCGGCTTCGTATTGTGTATCATCAATGTCTCGATTGGTGTTAATGGGCAAGGTAAGACTTAAGACGGTATCTTTGTTTTCTACAGTAAAGTTAGGATGGTGTCCTGCCTTGGGGAGGACAAATTGCTTATCAATTTTACCATAGCTGGTGATTTCCTCACCTGTTTCTGTATAAAACGCAATACCATTGATTTGGATATTATCGCGCTTATTTTCATTGATAGCGCTATTTGCCAAATTTTGAAGCACTACTTTATTGCGGGTAAAAATGCCATATTCACAACTGGGCGCTAATTTAAGGGCAATGGCTTCCCCTTCTACCTGGAAGCTTTCTGCTAGATCGTTCATTCGGGTCCAGGTAAAATAGCCAGCAAGGAGCAGTGAAATGACCACTGTCGGGGCTAGGACCAGGATGAGAATTTGATGGCGAATTCCATATTTCAGCATAAGAAAAGTGTGTCATGATACTGTAAAAAAGGCAAGATTATTTAATAATAGCGTTTTAAAGTCCAGAAATCTCGCTATCTCCCAAAATCATCGCGTCTGGATTCTTTTCATAAAAATCTTGGATGGCGGCGACAACCTCTTCGGGTTCGTTAACGATGGTAATCAGATTAAGGTCCCCTTTCGCTATCATATCTTCTGCTTCAAGTGTGTCTTTAAACCAATGTAGTAAGGGTCGCCAAAAGGGCTCTTGCACAAGGACAACAGGAATGTGGCGGGTTTTTTTTGATTGAATAAGTGTCAGGATTTCTGCAAATTCATCAAGTGTGCCAAATCCACCTGGAAGGACCACATAGGCGGATGCATACTTCACAAACATTACTTTTCTTGTAAAGAAATGCCTAAAACGCAGTGAGATATCTTGAAAAGCATTTGAAATTTCGGCAGTGGGTAATTCGATATTCAAACCGATGCTTAAAGAGCCGCCTCGATAGGCACCTTTGTTTGCAGCTTCCATCACGCCGGGTCCGCCACCTGAAACAACAGAAAATCCTGCATTGGAAAGTTGCTCCCCTATTTTTTCGGCCAATTGATAAATAGGAGATTCAGGTTTAACGCGTGAGGATCCAAAAATACTGACAGAAGGTCGTATATGCACTAAACGTTCATAGCCCTCTACGAACTCAGCCATCACTTGAAATATTTTCCATGATTCACGCGATAACAATGAATCATTAATATAAGGTGGTGTTGGCCGGGTTTCATTTTTGGATTTTTGCATATATATTCCTGGTCATATATAATTTTTGTAGTCCATAAATGATAAATATGCCAGAAAATATGTCCTGGTATCAAAATAACGTCTCGCCAGGATTCTGATATGTTGATATACTCCTAATTTTACCATCGGGATACACATGCACATTGTATTATTAGGTGCTCCAGGTGCTGGGAAAGGGACCCAGGCTGAATTAATCTCTTCTAGAAAAAAGATCCCTAAGATTTCTACTGGCGATATGCTTCGCGCAGAAGTGGCACAGAATACGCCGATAGGTCAATCC
>CAZCHZ010000251.1:0-2654 GCA_964498615.1 uncultured Legionellaceae bacterium
TGAAAAATTAAGCACAAATCAAAGAGATGCAATGTTACATATGCTAAAGAAAAAGTGACTTTTCGTTGGATCATTAGGTTATGGTATTAATGATGCAATAGGTTTGCGCGAAGCCGATGTTGGCATATCCATTGATACGGCAACCGATATTGCGCGTGAATCCGCAGATATTATTTTGCTTGAAAAAAGTCTCTTAGTGTTAGGAGAAGGGGTGGTGAAGGGTCGGGAAGTGTATGGTAACATTATTAAATATATCAAAATGACGACCAGTTCAAATTTCGGAAACGTATTTAGCGTGTTGATTGCCAGTGCTTTTTTGCCATTTCTGCCCATGTTACCCTTACAAATTTTAATGCAAAATCTTTTTTACGATTTTTCTCAATTGTCCATTCCTTGGGATAAAATGGATAGGGAATTTCTTAAGAAACCTAGAAAATGGGAACCCAGGGGCATTGCGCGTTTTATGGTGTGCATAGGGCCTATCAGCTCAATTTTTGATATTACCACCTTCTTGTTGATGTGGTATGTGTTCCAGGCAAATACTATTGCAAAACAAGCGCTTTTTCAATCTGGATGGTTTATAGAAGGGTTATTGTCACAAACCTTGGTGGTGCATATGATTCGCACACGTAAAATTCCCTTTATTCAAAGTAGCGCTTCTACGCCAGTGATTATCATGACGATAATGATTATGGCCATCGGCATCTATTTACCTTTTTCTTATTTAGGATCCCATCTCGACTTGGTGCCCCTACCGGGCAGTTATTTCCTCTGGCTGTTGCTTACCTTATTGGCCTATTGTATTTCGGTACAATTGGTGAAAATGTGGTATATTAAAAAATTCAAAGCTTGGCTATAATGTGAATGAGTAAAGTTCCAGACACAGGGGGAATCATGAAACATAAACCAAGGATTGTATTCATCATACCTGCTTTAATTTTTCTATGCTTTTTTGTATCTCCTTTTTTGTTTGCAGCAGAAAGTGTTGAAAAAATTCTGAATGTCTATAATTGGGCCAATGCTATGCCAGAGGAGATTATCCGTGAATTTGAAAAAGAAACTGGCATTCGTGTTAATTATACAACCTATGGTAGCAATGAAGCCCTCTATGCAAAACTCAAGGCCAATCCCAATATTGCCTATGATATTGTGGTGCCCTCTACGTATTTTGTGCAAAGGATGCGTAAAGGAGGCATGATTCAAAAAATTGATAAAACAAAACTATCTAATTTTAAAAATCTCGATACGCAATTTCTAAATCAAGATTATGATCCCAATAACGATTACAGCATTCCCTATCTTTGGGGGGCCACAGGCATCGTTTTTAATGATAAATTTCACAATAAAAATGATGTTAAATCCTGGCGTGCTTTTTGGGATCCAAAATATCGCAATCAGCTCTTAGTCTTAGATGATGCTAGAGATGTTTTTTCAATTGCTTTATTATCTCTAGGCTATTCTCCGAATGAAACTGATCCTGCAAAGATCACAGAAGCCTTTGAAAAAGCCAAAAAATTATTGCCTAATATCAAGTTTTTTAACTCGGAATCGCAGCAGGCCATGTATGTTAGTGGAGAAAGCACCCTAGGAATGGGCTGGAATGGGATTGTTTTTTTGGGTCAAAAATCCAATCCGCATTTACAATTTGTCTACCCCGAAGAGGGTTTTGTGATTTCCCTAGATAGCATGACTATTCCAAGAGGGGCCAAGCATGTGGACAATGCCTTGAAGTTTATTGATTTTATTTTACGTCCAGAGATTGCTGAAAGAATCAGTGTGGGAACAGGATTTTCCAGTGCCAATAGAGAAGGGATGAAACGCTTGCCACCTGAACTTCGCAATAACCAGTCTGTTAACCCGGATAAAGCAACGTATAAGCGAGGACATTTCCAATCAGATGTAGGGGATGCTGCCACGCTCTATGAAAAATATTATGATCAATTAAAGTTGGGAAATTAAGACTTTTGTTTTTTCATACACGTTTTTAAACGGGTTGCCAAGCTGGGTTCTCCCTTGCCATAATCTATATCTTGTACGCGAAAGCCTTCCGCGGTCTTATTTAAATGCAGGGTAAGTTTATTGTCTTTAAGATCCTGCATATCGCTTGCGCTTAAGTGTACAGCGACAAGTGCTGTGTTACCTTTCACCACAGCATTGTCAACCAAAAAACCTCGGCTAATATCTTGCGCGTGTGTGATGGGATTAAAATCCAAACATCCTAATTCTCCTGTTTTTTTCTTATCCTCCTCAATTACGCTTTTATAATCATTGTTTAAATCTTGCGTAAAATAAAGATTTGAAAGCTTAAGATATTGTTCTTCACTATTTTTTTCAAATTGACTCGCAAGCATAGTGCCATAAAGACTCACTGCAAAATCTGCTGCGTCAGTAATCGTCGCAAGCGCTGCCCCTTGTGTATGAGCGATACTGCTGAGAGGTATGGAAAAGCCTATGAGAGAAATCAAGATTATGAATAACCTATATGCTGTCATGTTACCATCCTTGTGAAAATTATAATTATAGCATTTAAATGTAACCTTCCTTGAAGATTGGAGGCGAGTGAATGATCATATCACCCCCTTTCGGAGGGGGTCGCGAGCTGAGTTATCCCCACGAATTTTAAATGCAAGGCGTTGAACTTTAAGGGATATCAT
>CAZCHZ010000252.1:0-2653 GCA_964498615.1 uncultured Legionellaceae bacterium
CCTAAGGATAAGGCGGACTTGGTCTATGGATCAGTTCAGGACATTGATTACGTGGCGCTTAGTTTTGTGCAAACGGCGGGTGATATCAATCATCTAAGGACACTACTTAAGTCAATGAATAGTGGCGTCAATATCATTGCCAAAATTGAAACCAAAGCTGCAATTAGCAACTTAGAAGAAATTGTTGAAGCGGATTTACTACCTGTTATTGAATCTTTGCTGCGTGAATATCAAGCAGATAAATTGGAATTAATGACAGACGAATCACTTTAAATATCATTAATATTATGAATATCAAGCAATTATTAACAACAACGCAACTGCCGTCTTTAGAAGCAGAAATACTCCTCGCCCATGCCCTAGGGGTGGATAGAAGCATACTTTATACCTGGCCAGAAAAAGAAGTTTCTGATGATGCTTTTCTAACATTTAAAAACGCAGTGCAAAGTCGCCTATCGGGAGAACCCATCGCTTACATCTTGGGACAAAAGGAATTCTGGTCTATCCCCTTGAAAGTATCGCCTGCGGTATTGATTCCCCGCCCTGAAACAGAAATCCTGGTTGAATGTATTCTTGAACGTTTTCCAGAAGTACCTGCTTTAAAAGTTTTGGATTTAGGGACGGGCAGTGGCGCCATTGCCTTAAGCCTGGCAAGCATGCGTCAATCCTGGCAGATAATAGCGACAGATATCTCTCTCGATGCTTTATCTATTGCCAAGGCCAATGCCCAGCATTTAGGTTTACATCATATTCAATTTTATTCTGGGGATTGGTTTCGGGCCTTGGCTGGGCTAGCCCCTGATGCCAAACGTTTTGATATCATAGTAAGTAATCCACCCTATATCGCAGAAAACGATCCCCATCTTTCAGAAGGAGATTTACGTTTTGAACCTTCAATTGCTTTAAGGTCAAAAGCCCAAGGTTTGCAAGACTTACAAAAAATTATTAAAGAAGCCCCAGATTTTTTAGCGTCAAATGCTTGGCTTTTTCTTGAACATGGTATTCATCAAGAGGCGGTACTTGCTGCATGTATGCGAGATTCTGGGTTTGTGCATATTGCCGAACGCAAAGATTTGGCAGGTGTCAATCGCGTGACATTTGGATTAAAACCTTAATATTTCTTATAATATTGATAAAGTTTTTTAAAAGCTTGCCGACAAACAGTACGTGTATCATTAACGTTAATGGAGAGTAAGGTTATGAAACAGATTGTGAAGCATTTGCTTATTATAAGCGCCCTCGCCGCTGCAGGCACGGCAAACGCAGGCTGCTGCTGGTGGGAAAGCTTATGTTTGAGTCCATTTATCGGGGCGGATTTTAAAGAAACCTGGTTAAAGGGAAACGGTGATTGGCGTAGGGCAATAGCCCAAGCCTATCCAGGGGGCACTATATATGTAGGCACCAGATTTTGTGATACTTGGGGGCTGGAACTAGGATATACGGGGACAGGACGTAAAGAACGCACTGTCACCATTAGCGATAGGGAATTTTTTGGATTTCCCAATACCGGGAATGGCAGCGAAAATATCCATACCAGTACCAGACTGCAAAGTTACCATTTAGATTTAAATGGTTATTTTCCCATGGAATGCAATGAATGTTGGGAATGGATTGGTTCTATAGGGATTGCATCCATGAAAGCAAAAATTTCAACCAATGTGGTGAGTGGCGTTTTTACCCCCGTTCATCAAAATGCCTTTAACTCCATTCATGGTAAAAACAGAGCTGTTGCGCGCCTTGGTGTGGGTACGCAATACTATTTCTGCGATATGATTGGGGCACGTGCCATGGTGCGTTGGGAGAATACTAGCCGCTTACGTGTGGCGGGCAATGACAATTTCAATAATACGATGGGAGAGATTTCTAGGCGGCCTTTCAAAGATGCATTGTCTCTGGCCGTGGGTCTTTTCTTCCAATGGTAAGTATTTAAGATAAAGCATCTCTTTGGTGTTATAGCTGATTGCCAATCAAACCTATTGATTGGCAATTTTTTTGGTATCATTCAAACAAACTTCGTCAAAAGCTTGGCATTGTCCTATAAAAAAAGAATTTTACTTTGTCAATTCTCTGACATTTTTACATCAATCATTATATATTATATGATTTTCTAAAGTTCTTTGATAAAATGCCGACAAATGGGATGTGCATTAACTAGTTTCAATGCATGCTTAGTACTGATATACTAAGATTGTAAGTGTCAATTAACGTTAATTGAGAGGATATGAGTATGAAACAAATAGCGAAAAGTTTGCTTATCATAAGCGCCCTCGCAGCTACAGGCTCGGCGAACGCTGCCTGCTGCTGGTGGGAAGACTTATGTATGCATCCTTTTATCGGGGTGGATTTTAAAGAAACCTGGATGAAGGGTAAAGGTGATTATAACCAAATACTTCCTAAATCATATAACGGTGGTACGGTATATGTAGGAACGAAGTTTGGTGAATGCTGGGGAGTAGAGCTGGGTTACAGCGCTACCGGTCGTAAGCACAAGAGCGGTACTATTGATAGCGGCGCTTTTGGTATTCAAGGCGGCACTAGAACTGTGGATACCCGTGTTAGACTACAAAGCTGGCATTTCGACATTAATGGTTATTTGCCAATGGATGACTGCTGTGAATGGGAATTGATTGGGTCTGTGGGTATAGCAGGCATG
>CAZCHZ010000253.1:0-2644 GCA_964498615.1 uncultured Legionellaceae bacterium
AAACTTAATAGTAGCCTTATCTATACACCAACAGTGCATAATGACCGCATAATTTCAATCAATGCCAACGATGTTATTTTTGATCTCCAGAACTACAACATAATACAAAATGGAATCACCTTTACTGGACTTGACGCAATTGTTGTAAACCCCAATGTATCTGATGTCGTCATTATAAATGGCCATATCCAAAACATTACTGGCACCGGCATTGGCGTTAGTCAAGGCTGTTCACGCATCGTCATTGATAACATGGTTACCTTTTCTTGCGATAAACGAGGCATCAATTTCTCGGGAACAATCGATGCTCCTATAAGAGGGTCTCGAATAGAGAATTGTACCCTACTTAACTGTTGTCGAGGCGTTGATGGAGATAACGTTCTTACACTTTCTCACTGTATTAATATACAAGTTAAAGACTGCTTTTTAGATCGAAACGGCATCAATCAGCACACATTGGATGTTGCTAAACTTGTAACCTGTACCACATGTGAACTATCCAATCTTGAAGCAACCGATAACATAGCAAGCAGCACCATACACGTCTTTAATCTCACTGACTCATACCAATGTCTTATAAAAAATTGCATCACCAATAACACAAGCTCATCACAATCTGATGCGTACGGTGCAGAAATAGATGGGACGTTTAATGTCCTTAAAGGCAACCTCATTCAAAATGTCTACAGTACCGCAATCACATCTAGTAATACCGTTGCCGGCATCTCGCTTAAATCAACCGCATCAGGCAATCAGATTCTTGAGAATACAATTACTAACAGTTTTGCCCTAGCCAGCACATCTACACGTGTATTTGTTTATGGCATACAAATGCAAAACAGCTTCACAACACTCAGTACAACCGGACTTCCAAACTTTGTAACAGGTGCAACGGTAACTGCTTTAAACTGGTCACCAAATGGCCGCTTTCTGGCATCGGCAGAGGGTAACGAAGTTCGAGTCTACGAATTTACGGAGAACAATAGACTAACACAGGCCGCGATCACGTTTGATCACGGCGCAACAGTTAATGCGGTTGCATGGTCACCCGACAATCGGTTTTTGGCAATATGTGGCTTACAAAGTACCCGTGCCGTACGCATTTTAGAATTTACCGGCACCACCCTAACTGAAGTATTCGGCTTTGCCACCACAAACGGCGCGGCTGGCCAAGTTTTTTCTGTTGCATGGTCTCCAGAAGGACGCTACCTTGCCTTTGGAGGTACGTTAACCCCACAATTACGTGTATTAGAATACAAAGTAGGAGCCGCAATCGGGTCTTCTACTGTTTCCATTGCAACCTATGCGCATGGGGACATTGTAAATAGCGTGTCCTGGTCACCTGATGGAAAATATATTGCCATGGGTGGTATTACAGCTGGCGGCTTCTCTGCCCGTGTAATCAATTTTTCTCTAGATAACACTGCTCCAACCGTACTAACATCCGCTGCTAACTTTAATCACGGTGGCACTGTGCAATCGATTTCCTTTGCGCCACAAGGGAGACACATAGCCTTAGGTGGTGCGGTGGGTACAGGAACTATCCATGCACGAGTACTTACTTTTGATGGAACATCTTTAACAGCCCTAACGGGTGCTGATATTAATCATGGAGCAAATATAAACTCTGTTGCCTGGTCAGAAGATGGTAGATTTCTTGGCATAGCTGGTGCTACTGGAACAAGCTCGGTTGAAATGCGCACCTATACCTTTAATGGCACCGTTCTTTCAACTCAAGGCTCAGGGGGAACTTTTGCCCATGGCGCTACGGTAAATTCCATTGATTGGTCATCAAATGGACTTTTTTTTGGCTTGGGGGGTGTTGTGAGTAGCGCAGAATTAAAAATTCTATCGGGGCTTAAGTTTCCCGAAAAATGCATTATTCGCGACAATTACGTGAGCGAAGTTCGTGGCGGTCTTCAAACCTTTGGATTCGGCCGTGGCAGCGGCATAAGCGCTTCTTCTGGTAAAAACTTAATCATTAAAAATACTGTTTTTTCTACAGACGTGAATTATTACTTTGTAAATAACATTTATACGCAATATTCTCAGAACAACTTGCTATCTACTGCAAATGCATTGCCAAGTCCTATTGCAAATCTTTCATTTCCACCGTTATGAGGGAAAAAATGAAACAACTCATACAATCAATCAGTTTTTTTATTCTTCTACCTACCTGCTTATACGCACCACAAGTAATTATTGATCAGCCAGGTTTAAACGTCATTGATATATCACGAACCTATAATCCAGCAGTAAATAATGATCCCATCATTCGTATTGATGTGAGTGATGTCGTACTTGATTTTCAAAAAAATAGCATCGGACAACTTCCTGGTAATACACAAACTGGCATCGATGGCGTCTACATAAGCCCAGCCGTATCAAACATCACCATACAAAATGCTTTCATTAAAAACACCAGCGGTGTCGGTATACGGATCACGAATGCTTGCTCTAAAATAAAAATCACTGACTGCATCATTGAAAGTTGCTATTCGGGGGGCATCCTACTCAATGGCACTGTACCTGGCGTTATAGGAACAGAAATAGCCAGCACAAGAGTAAGCACCTGTACCGGTGCAAACGGCGGTCCCGCTTACGGCATACGCGCCATTAAAGCTATTTCTGCCAACATCCACAA
>CAZCHZ010000254.1:0-2643 GCA_964498615.1 uncultured Legionellaceae bacterium
GCTTTCAACCAATGGCGACACCCATTTGGGAGGAGATGACTTTGACAATGCGATCCTCCACTGGCTGCTCGACGAATTTAAACGCGAGCATGGCATCGATTTGAGCAAAGATAAGATGGCGCTTCAGCGCCTGCGCGATGCAGCTGAAAAAGCAAAAATTGAGCTTTCAGGAACACAAACAACTGAGATCAATCAGCCGTTCATCACAATGGACGGCACTGGGCCAAAGCACATGGCATTGACTTTAACACGCGCTAAGCTTGAGAACTTGGTCCATGATCTGATTGAAAGAACAAAAGAGCCTTGTTTAAAAGCGATCAAGGACGCAGGAATCTCTGCAAACCAGATCAATGAAGTGATCTTGGTGGGCGGTATGACCCGTATGCCAGCTGTAGAGCGCAAGGTAGTCGAAATCTTCGGAAAAGAGCCGCATAAAGGCGTAAACCCTGATGAGGTAGTAGCTGTTGGAGCTGCAATCCAAGGGGGCGTTCTGACTGGAGACGTTAAAGATGTTCTATTGCTTGATGTGATCCCATTGACATTAGGTATTGAGACTATGGGCGGTATTTTAACTCCGCTTGTAGAGCGTAATACAACAATCCCAACTCAAAAGAAACAGACCTTCTCGACAGCTTCTGACAACCAGCCAGCTGTTACAATCGTGGTCCTTCAGGGTGAAAGGAAAATGGCGCGCGACAACAAGGAAATTGGACGGTTTGACTTAACAGACATTCCTCCAGCTCCTCGCGGCATGCCTCAAATCGAGGTCTGCTTTGACATCGACGCCAACGGGATTTTGCATGTCTCTGCTTGCGATCTTCAAACTAAGAAAAAACAGGAGATCCGCATCCAAGCCAAATCAGGTTTAGATGAAGCAGAGATCAAGCGTATGTTAAAAGATGCCGAGGACCACGCCGAAGAAGATAAGCGCAAAAAAGAAGAAGTGGAAGTCCGCAATGAAGCAGATTCCAATGTCTTTAGAGCGCAGAAATCTTTGGACGAGTACAAGGCCAAAATGCCAACTCCAGTAGTCGAAGAGATTCAAAGTAAAATCGAGGCGACAAAAAAAGCGCTGGAAGGCGGAGATTCCGAGTCGATCAAGCACGCTTCTGAAGAGCTAAGCCGCGCGATGCAGAAAATCGGAGAGTCCATGCAGCAGCAGCAACAATCTGCAGGAGGGGCTTCAGCTGCCGGGCCGAATCCGCAAGGATCAGCAAACGCTTCGCAAAAAGACGGCAAACCGGACATTGAAGAAGCTGATGTTGAAATCCTCGATGAGGAAAAGAAGTAATTCTTCGACAACAAAAACCTCTCACGAAAGTGAGAGGTTTTTTATTTAACGCCTATCAGGCAATTCAAATTGATTCCTTCTAGAATTGGATCTTCTTTTAAGACTGTGAAATAGTTAGATAGTTTTTTCAACCACCAAGTTCTGTCCTTTACTGTTAAATGTAAAGGAAAGCCAAGCTGTTTTCCCGATAGATCTTCTTGCAAACAGATGCTTAAATATCCCCCTAGTTTCATCCTTTCTGCCATGCCTTTTAAAACCTGATTAATCCGTCTTTGAGGAATATGCTCAAGAACATCACAGCAATAGATCCACTCTGCTGCCTTTAAGGTTTCCGGTAATTTCCATAAACAGGCCTCAGTAAAAGAAAGAGATTCTGGGCATAAATGGACTAAAGCGCTGATTTGCTCGTCTAGACAATGGGGAGAAAAGTCAACTAATCTGACATCAAGATGTTGCGCTATAAAGGCATTGGCAGCCCTCCCTGTTCCGCATCCAAAGTCAATAATGGACTGGACTGGTTTCAGTTCAGAGGAAAAATAGCGCAGAAAAAACGGGGCGAAAACCTCTCCTGGGCTGCAATCACGATAAGAGGGGTATTGAGACCATATCAGGTCGTATTTGGCCTTCTCCTTTACTAACTCTTTTTCCATAAACTTAAGTTACTAAATTTCAAGTACTTTAGAAATAAAAAAAACAATAGATTAAAATTTAAATTTTTATTATAATTATTCTTGCAATTTTAATATTTTTTTAATTTTTAGGAGAATAAAAATGAACTCATTACAACCAATTGTATCACAACTTCCAGCATTAAAAGCTCAACTTGATCTTGCACAACAAGCTCAAAATCTAGGTCAAATGGATGCCATCATTGGACAGGTCCAAGGACTAGTCAATAGCGCAAGTAGTGCGGTAATTATGCCTACTATGATGAACATGAAAACAAAAGCAGTCCAAGATCTTACAAATGAACTCACAACTATGCAACAAGCTAGGACTGCTACTGCAACAGCATTAGCAACTGCCGCTGCAGCCCGCGCTGCCCAAGCTGTCGCTGCCGCTAAACCAGCTCCTGCAGCAGTTATTGTCCAACCAGTTGCCCCAGCCCCGATTCCCTCTGCTCCTCTTGCAGATTCAACTGTTTCTCTTGCCAGCTCAATGAGCTCTTCTGCTTCATTACAAAAAAATGCAACAATCGCTGATGTAGTGGCTAATCTAAATAAAGAAATAGCTAACGCAGGCGATGATGAAGAATTAATGGCGGACCTTGAAAAAGTAATGGATCGAATCATTGCATCTGGACTCGCTAAAATAGATGCAACTGGAAAACTAGTTGCAATAGACAAATCTGA
>CAZCHZ010000255.1:0-2627 GCA_964498615.1 uncultured Legionellaceae bacterium
ACATATTTTCATTTTTTATTAAGGAAAATAAGGCATAATATAACGGCCAAAATGAACATTATAATATTTTTGTCTTTTATTATAACGACAAAGACCATTATATCCATGACGATTTAAATATAAAAATAAAATGGATTTTTCCATAATATCGTTTGAGGTATTAAATTTCGCACGCAATTGATAATAATGTTTTTCAGTATTATATTTTTTTTGAAAATAATGCTTACATAAATTGATGAAGGCCAGACCTTCCGTTTTCAAAAATTGATATAGATTGATTAAATCTGCATTGGCATCATTCAACAAATATTTATCATAGTCGGTATTTAAAAAAACAGCACCCGAACCAACAAAAGGTTCTATCAGCTGCGCCCCCTTAGGCAAACAGGCAAGGATTTTATCCATTAATCTAAACTTGCCCCCCGGCCATTTTAAAAAGGGGCGAATCCTTGGTACTTGACTCATGTTTGATTACATTTCCATTGCTTCATTAAAAAAACCCGCTTCCCTCAATAAAGAAAAAAGCGGGTTTTCAAGTGCGATTTAAGAGTTACTACTACTTACTTGCTCCTGGTTTGGCACTGGGAGAAGCAGCGCTCAACGTCGGTGAGTGCGCAGCACTTTTCCTGCTTCCAGCAAAAGCAGGTAAGCTGCCGCTACTTTGTGGTTGCTTTAGTCTCAATTCAGCTAAACGTGCTGCAGCCGCTTTTTCTTGAGCTTCAGCTAGTTCTCGTTCCGCTTGTGCTAACGCAAGTGCAGCTGCATTTACATCTTGTACTTGTCCTTCTGCTCTTACTTGCTCAAAGTCATCGTCTTCTTCTGCTGCAGCAGTAGCTTGTACTGATTCCGGTACATCTTTTTCCTGCTTTACATCTTTTTTAGCTGCATCACCTGTAGCGGTATCCGTGGTGTTGCCATGCTCATCACTGTCGTTTGTGCCTTCGGCAGGTTTATTCACTTGAGCTTTAATTGCTGCTGCAATCTTCATTACTGATGCATAAGCAGCATCAACTTCAATTTTTTTTGCGTTCGCTTTTTCTTTTAAATCGTGAAACGATGCACCATATTTTTCCATGTCCACTTTCGATATGGCGTTTTCATTAATATATGCATGCACTTTTGCATCTGCAGCATGAGCTTCATCAGCCATTTTCTTAATCGCGTCGCGATGGGCTATTAACTTTGTTAATTCTTCTTCCAATGATTTCAATTCTGCTGCAGGTGCCTCCATCTGCCTTAGTGCCGCTACCTCCTGTTGAGCGGTGTCGCAGAGCTGGTTTGTACTATTCAATATACCCGTAATAATCGGGATATTTGTTTTAGATGAACTTACTTGGTGCCTAGCATTGTTCTCTCTCCGTGCTTTACGCATAAATATCTGCCTCCTAAGTTATAAAGATAATCGTTAACTAATCAAAAATTATAATATCACAAGCAATTTTTAAAAAAAAGCCCCCACTTTAAGTTAATAAATATTATTAATTCCATGGTTTTTCCTCTCTTAAGGCTCTTCTTAATATTTTACCCACATTGGTTTTGGGCAATTCGTTGCGAAATTCAATTTCCTTAGGCAACTTATAGGTGGTTAATTGACTGCGGCAATGTTCCATAATGGCATCTGGTGTGAGGTTGGGATCTTTCGCGACAATAAACGCTTTCACAAGTTCTCGGCCATCTCGCATGACACCGACGACAGCAACTTCACGCACTTCTGGCATTAAGGCGATGATATCTTCTATTTCATTTGGATACACGTTAAAGCCTGAAATTAAAATCATATCTTTTTTACGATCGACGATACGCACAAAACCTTGTTCATCAACGGTTGCAATATCTCCGGTATGCAACCAACCCCCTTTTAAAGTTTCTGCGGTTTCTTCAGGTTTATGCCAATAGCCTTTCATGACTTGTGGACCTTTAACGCATAATTCACCTGGTTCATTAAAAGACAATTCTTTGCCTGTTTCGTCTTGTATTGAAATATCGGTTGAGCTGATGGGTAAACCAATGCTGCCATTGAAATCTTTTAAATTTAAAGGATTAATACAAACCGCAGGACAAGCTTCTGTTAATCCATACGCTTCCAATAGAGGACGGCCGGTAATTTTTTTCCATTTTTCAGCAACCGCATGTTGCACTGCCATGCCACCACCCAGCGCAATACGCAAGGCGCTAAAGTCAAGGCTCGCAAACTTGGGCTGATTTAACAAGGCATTAAATAAAGTGTTGACACCGGTAATGATGCTAAATTTATATTGACTTAAAATCTTAATAAATCCTTTCATATCACGAGGATTGGTGACTAATACATTTAAAGCACCTCTGTGGAAAAACACCAAACAATTGGCAGTCAGTGAAAAAATATGATAGAGCGGTAAGGCAGTAATCACTATCTCCTGCTCTTCTTCCAGTTCAGGTTTCAACCAAGCATCTGCTTGGGCAAGATTTGCCATCATATTATAATGCGTTAACATTGCTCCTTTTGCTGTGCCTGTTGTGCCTCCTGTATATTGCAAATACGCAATATCATGATTGTTCACTGTCGGTCTTGAAAAAGGCGGCTTTGCGCCAGCAAGCATTGCTTTTGTAAAAGGAAGATATCCGGGAAGGGAAAAACGAGGAACCAT
>CAZCHZ010000256.1:0-2614 GCA_964498615.1 uncultured Legionellaceae bacterium
TGGATCCTGGCGCCTACTTGTATGCGAGAAACCTTTATGCTCTATCCTTTATGCATTGGGGCTGTGTGCATTATAGGTTCGATTATCGGCACCTTCTTTGTAAAATTAGGTGCATCACAGAACATTATGTCTGCCCTCTACAAAGGTTTACTTGCAACTACAGTGATATCTTTTTTCTTAATTATTGGCGTGACAGATTGGTTTATCGGTGTTCACACAACATTCGAGGTTGCTGGACGCACCATTTCTGGTCTTAGCCTTTTGTACTGTGCGCTTGCAGGTTTAGTCGTGACAGGCTTATTGGTATGGATCACAGAATATTACACAGGCACAAAATTTAGACCTGTGAAAAGTATTGCCAAAGCTTCTTTAACAGGACATGCCACTAACATTATTCAAGGGCTTGCCGTGTCAATGGAATCAACAGCCCTGCCCGTGATTGTCATCAGCGCAGGGATTTTGGTGACATTTTTGATTGCAGGATTGTTTGGCATTGCCATTGCCGCGACCAGCATGTTAGCTATGGCAGGTATGATTATCGCTTTAGATGCTTATGGTCCTGTCACAGATAATGCCGGTGGAATAGCGGAAATGTCGCATCTCAATAAAGATGTACGTGTTGTGACAGACGCACTGGACGCGGTTGGAAATACCACCAAGGCGGTTACCAAGGGTTATGCCATTGGTTCTGCAGGCTTAGCGGCCTTGGTATTATTTGCAACCTACATTGAAGATTTGCATCATTATATGCCTTCTCTCAAAGTCGCCTTTACTTTGCAAGATCCTTTTGTGTTGGTAGGTTTATTTTTTGGGGGATTATTGCCCTATCTTTTCTCTTCTTATGGTCTGATGGCTGTTGGGCGTGCAGGGGGGCAAATTGTTATTGAAGTGAGACGTCAATTTAAGGAAATTCCTGGGATTATGGCAGGCACTGCCAAACCACAGTATGGTGTTGCCGTGGATATGTTAACCAAGGCTGCCATTCGTGAAATGATAGTGCCCTCACTGCTTCCTATCCTCGCCCCTATCGTTTTGTATTACGCCATTCGCGCGATTGCAGGACAAACAGAAGCTTTTACAGCCGTCGGCGCAATGTTGGTGGGCACGATTGTCACCGGTCTTTTTGTGGCGATATCGATGACATCTGGCGGCGGCGCTTGGGATAATGCAAAGAAATACATTGAAGATGGACATCATGGCGGAAAAGGATCTGATGCACATAAAGCTGCGGTGACAGGTGATACTGTAGGAGACCCATACAAAGACACTGCAGGCCCTGCAATTAATCCCATGATTAAAATCATCAATATTGTTGCCTTATTGTTGATTGCTACTATTTCGCAGATGCATTAACATTGCTCTTGAAAAGTTGGAAAGCTGAAAGATATATTAAACCAGCTAAATTATTAGCTGGTTTGTTTAAGTTTTTAAAATAGCAAAGAGACTCTTTATAGGTGGACTATGAGTATCACATTAGAAGAACATACTAAAACAGTGCAAAAGAGCCAGATTGACGCAGAAGACCCAAGTCATCAAACCTCTCCCTTTGCAATGACTTGGTTATATTCACCTACAATAGGTAATCATATTCTAACAGGCAAACCAAGCGAGGGCTTAAAGAAATTTTTAGAGGAAAATGACTTTTCAATTGATGATTTAGATAGAGAAAACGAAGAAAAGGAAACGGCTTTAACGAAAGCAATACAATTGAATCAAGATAGTTTGGCGATAGAGTTAGTCAATCTAGGTGCCGATATAAATAAACCAGGACAAACTAGCATTACTGATTTAGATGACGGTGAACACACAAAACGTATTATGACACCCCTCTCGATTGCTTCATATCTTAACAAAATTAAGATGGTGAACTTTTTACTATCGCGTCAAGGTATCGAATTAGGAACACATGATCCAGCTGAACCACATCCAATTGAAATAGCCAGTTATTTACAACATCATGCTGTTGTACAGGCACTTATTTCTGCCGGCACAAACCCAAAGAGTAGTGTTGCGCCCACCTCGATACACTTATTAACAATCGTTCATGTTGTTTATACCTTCATTCACAGTGCTCTTATGACGGCTCTTGTTCAGAAAAGGAAACTCCTACTCCACATCGGGGAAGAGCATAAATGCTGGCGGTCATTTTTTTTGAATTCAATTATACTGGCAATCTCTACAAAACTCGGCATAAAAACTGCTATGCTGGAATGGGATGCGGACAGAATGAAACTCATGGAAGATTACATGAAATCTGAAGAGCATCAAAACTATATAGCAAATTATGATACAGATATTGCGCAATTAAAAAGAATTCAATCCTCAATGCGCATAGTATTGATAGACACATTTCAAGCACCAGGGTTTGATGGAGTAAAGTCATTATCTTATGAAAATCAAAAAGAACGTGCGGATATAATGGAATTACCCGAAAATGTTGATAAAAGAAACAAAACGATGATAGATAACATAAATAAAACAGGTGAGGATTCCATATTACTAATTGGCGCAGCACATCTCCAAGGGTTTATAGAGGACTATCCACCGAATGATAAAATCTACCACCAAATTTCCTTTAGCACCATTGGCATGTTAAGTTTTGGTGAATTTCTTG
>CAZCHZ010000257.1:0-2602 GCA_964498615.1 uncultured Legionellaceae bacterium
AGTGCTCAGGTTACTTAACTGCAATTTATCCTCATAATCAAGCTGTTGTTCAACACTGGCTTCAATTGAATATGCACCTTTACGGCATAAATAATAACGCATAGAGCCACCGTGTGTATTTTGAGGTATGACTCGAAAGACATCTAACTTGTATTCCTGAAAAACACGGATTACTGAGCGCAGACTAAACACAAATACATGCTCATCATAAATTTGGTCATATGCTGTTTTTTTAATCACATCGCCTAGGTAAGGATCTTCAAAAATAAACACCCCGCGTGGCTTCAAAAGCAAATCAACACCTTTAGCAACAGAATGTATATCAGGAATATGGCACATAACATTTGCCGCTGATATAATATCAGCATTACCATATTGATCACGAATTTTTTTAGCTAGCGTTTCTGTGAAAAATTCTGACACCGTGTTCACACCCTTGTTTTTCGCAACTTCTGCTACATTTTTTGAGGGTTCAACACCAAGATGTTTTATATTATTTTCATGAAAGTGTTTTAACATGATCCCATCATTGCTTCCAAGCTCCACAACAAAAGATTGGGCAGGCTCAAGAATAAATTCCTGCATATATTTCTTAGCCATTTCTTCAAAGTGTTTTGCCATCTTATTTGAAGTACTCGAAAAGAATGCATAATTCTCATGAAACATCATTGTCGGATCCGGTTGTTCCACAATCTGAAACATTTCACAATACTCACAAAACGCAGGTGCCAATTCAAAAAAATACTCTTTATTAAAATCTTCGACTTTCAAAAAACCATTTGCAATCGGCATGGCGCCAAAAGACATGAAAGGCTCAAGTGCATTAAAACAAACTTTACATTTATATTTGTTCATATTATCTCACCCAATTATGTTGTTTCAAAATATCGTACATATGACATTTAACTCCCTGTATTTTAAACTTAAATCTATTGCTTATGACCACACAAGACGCAACCAATAATAACATTTTATTTTTAAAAGAAATTTTATTTAGCATTAACATATAAAAATAAAATTTTAGCATCCCAAACCAATATTTTCGGGATGAAAACTTAATTTTAGCGAATGAAGGATTGCGGACACTCAGAGATTCAATTGAATGCAAATTGTAATGATAACAATCTGGCGCATAACATAATCCGAGACAAGCTAATATGCAGACTAACAATTCCTCATGAATCCAAATTTCTAGGGCAGCCCTTGCTAATATGTATGCAGCATCTGTAGTCATTAAACCATGAATAAATTGATTATAGCTAATGCGCTTACCAGAAAAATCTTTTGCATTTATTATTGATTTCATGACTTGCCAAGTACTCGGATGCATATCAAGATCGGTGTATATATAATCGTTTTCAACCTGATTGTTATCCCATATGTTTTTAACAACACCCATTGCTACAGAGCTTTTGCTCTTCAAAAGCGAAGCAACACAATTGCCAATAAAATTGGTCGACCAATGATCATCTGGACATGCCCACAGAAAAAAAGCACCTGACACACGCTCCAAAAGAAAATTAATTGCACCAACAACACCCAAATTTTTTGGGGTCTTAAAAACCTTTACATTTTTGTAATTGCCAGAAAATAATCTGCATTTCTCGAACGAATCGTCAGATGAACAATCGTCCACTATAATCATATCAAAATTTGGATAATCTTGAGCTACCAATGCTTCTAAGCATTTTGGCAAATATTTTGAGCTATTAAAAGTCAATATACCGACAACAACTTTCGGATATAGTGGGGATGACATGCTACTTTTCATATATTTTCAAACCTGTTACATCTTGTGCAGTAAATATCCCATTTTTATTTGTCTGCTTCAAAATAATACAATTATCTGATTTCAAATTAGCCTGTCGTCCTTCAAGTTTTGCAAAAATAAACTCAAAAAGGTTCACGGGAGACAAAGTATCAAGAGAATGTATGTCGTCCTGACTAATATTGAAATCACTTGGAAATTTAATCCCGCGCATAATGCCGAATGTTTGTTTCAGCGCTTCAGTTGATTTGGGTTCCCATGTGTAGAAATTCTTTTCCCAATAATCACTGTTTGACATAGACTCATCATGCTTTTCATAATCCACTATCATCCCATGATCAGATTGTAAAACAATAATAGCATTTGGATCATGATCTATAATTTGATTAACCATAACTGCCAATTTGGAATTAAAACACTTTATGCAATGTGATATTTTTTCTTCTTTAGCAAATGAATCAACAACAGGAATATCTTTGAATTGCAAATTACATTGACTATCAAATAAGACATCATGCACATGTGGTACATGCACAAACACAAACTTTGGAATATTATTTTTTTGAGATAAAAAACCGTCCAACTTGTCAAGATTTAAATATGAAAAACTGGCTAGATGATGGTTAAATCTAGAAAGCATCGTCATGGCAATCATCTTTTCCAGTACATCAGCGGATACCAAGTTTTTCATGCATTTGTTGACCTGAAGATTGCAATCAATTTCACTCCAAACCCCTGATGGGGCAAGATGAAACTGATATCCATTATTTTGAAATTTTTTAATCACCGCGTTTGACCAAGCGAGTGGGTGGGTAAAATCCCTTTGATTAAGCA
>CAZCHZ010000258.1:0-2587 GCA_964498615.1 uncultured Legionellaceae bacterium
CTACCAAATACGCTAAGGAGTCAGGAGTTAAAGCAGAGATGCGAACAGCTTATATGAATGACCAATTAAAAGCATCCACTCAGACTCAAACTAGTACAATAATTTTAGAAGAGGATCAAAAAAGAAAAGCATTGCTTGCGCAATTTGATAAGTTATTTATAGCTGTACGTTTGAAAGAAAATCAGATAGAAAATATTAAGGTACTTACAGATATAAATGCTGTTTATGTACGTAATTATGTGAAGAAAAGGATTAAAGATGGTCACTCTGAGGAAAATTGGGAATTTTTATATGACGTGTATCAAGCATTTTTAAAGGATGATGAAAATGCAGTATCAGGCATCTATAACAAATATGTAGCTAGAGAATCGGAAAAAGAAGTTAATATTAGTGATCGCCAAAAAGAATTTTTAGAAAAAAAACATAAAACATTATCTTTAATAGATTTTAAAGCTGCGATCGTGGAAGTTATTAATTTAACACGTGATAATGTGAAAATTGATGAAAAAGAAATGGAAAGATTACATTTGCTAGATAGATCATTCATAAAAAATTTCCCAGAAATAGAAACAAAAGCTGGTTTTTATATGCCCCGCTCTTGGGTGAAGTCTGCCATCGAGGATACATTAAGAATATCAGGTAATAGCATTAAAGATAGTATTAGGTTTCTTGTGTCTCATGTGCATCGTCAAGCAGTGAGTCATTTAGACGAAAAAATAAGTGAGAAGGTAAGAAAATATAAAGAGAATGATAAAATAGAAGAATATAAAGAAGATGAAAAAATAAAAGAATATAAAGGGTTTTATACGGAAAGTTCCGTAAATTTACATGAAGAAAAGACGAAGTATATTTGGGTGAATGATAAGGTTACAGGTAAGCCAACAAATACACCAATTGACCAGTTTAACCACCTTATGGACGCAACTAGATACGGTATTTACACACACTATTTTGTAGGGCAATAATTGTAATGGACTCACTCCAAGCACTAGGCTTTCTTATTCTCATATTTACACTATTCCGTATGGTAGTCAAAGCTGCTGATAAGTCTAATGCAGATACACGGCAGAAGATAGCTGTAAATGAAGCCCTACAAGACAAAGACAGGGAGAAAATGCACAATCTGGCGGCTATCCTGTTTTCTATATTCAACCCTAAGAAATAAAAAATTTACCTATTATTTTAGATAATCCTAAAAAATATTTTTGGTTAATCTAAAATTACCTATATTTGTAGTGGGATAGTGGATTTGATTTTGTGGTGGTTATGCGAATCCACTACTCCCATTTCAAGCTGTATGAAGATGTACAGCACTCATTAGATGAACAACTTGGAAAAACATTTACTGTGCGCTTATTGTATAGCTAACAAGCTATATGGTAGGCGCACTTTCGTTTGTGCATGAGACGGAAGACCAACATACTTACGACGCCTAAACACGGTGACACATTTAGCAGACTAGTGTTTGCTTTTTTGCCTCATCGCATCGGTGACATTAAAGTATGGTTCGAGCGTTACGAAGTGCTGTTTGTTTATGAACTAAAGAAGATAGAGGGCATAATCAATGGGAAACCGTTTGAGTTTATTATTGGCAACTGGGTTAAAGCATCGGAACGTACCATATGAACCTAAGCACATGGAACGATGGATGGTTTAACGGTACGCCGATACCATTAACAACTAATAATGTGCCGTCCGATGGCCGTATTCAATTCTTCGTCAATAACGGTATAACGCAGTGGTCACAGGTTGATAACCCTACGCACTTAAAAGCACTGTACGAATCCTGTTCTCCTCTTGCGGCCATCATCAACCTGTGTGCAGAAGCGTTCACAAACGCTCATATACAGGCAATAAAGACCACTACGGAAAACCCTGTACGTGGTTTAGATAAAGAGTGGCAGAAGCTACTAGATACACCCAACTGGCAGCAATCACAAAAGCAGTTCTTTAAACAGCTATACACCTATCGCAAGCTGGCTGGCTGGGTGTATGTTAAGAAGGTTTATCCATCAGGCTTTAGAGACAGGCCTAGCGCACTATGGGTATTGCCGCCGTGGACATTGCAATTCAGGCCAAAGAATTTAACGGCGTTCTTTAATCTAACAGAAGACAACCCACGGAATGAAATAATTTTTTCATGGGCCGGGTATAGCGAAGTATTAGATCCAAAGGATTTAATATTCATACCCGACAACACAAACACATTCAATGAGCTTACATGGTTGCCGCATAGTCGAATAATGAGTATGCAGCAGCCTATAACGCTCTTATTAAGCATACTGGAGGCAAATAACACACTTGTAAATAACAAAGGGGCATTAGGTATCATCAGCAATGAAACGCAGGTAAACGGTACATCTGTTCCTTGGTTGCCCGGTCAAAAAGAGCAGGTACAAGAGCAATACCAAAGAGGCTACGGGTTAACCCGTCACAAATGGCAGATGCCAATCACGGAAGCTAGCTTAAAATACACGCCCGATGCATTTGACGTAAACCCACGAGGGATAAAAGTCCTATATAACCAAATCCAACAAGACCTTAGACAGGGTTGGGGGTTAACCTGCCCCAATAAACATGGTTAAGA
>CAZCHZ010000259.1:0-2583 GCA_964498615.1 uncultured Legionellaceae bacterium
CTTGCCATATCGATCCTCCTCCTCGGCCTAGCCTTCGGCTATGGTCCTTCGTCGGTCGGACCGCTTCGCTTCGATCTGGCTTCGCCTCGCTAGTGCCGTTTGTTTGCACCTATTTGCCTAGCGGGCTAGTAATTTAATTTTTTCATTTTAAAACAATAAGTTATATTTTTTAAAGAAGGTATACGTAAGATATTATCATTGGAACAATCAAATGAGTACATTTTTTGTTGCAAAGTAGCAACATACGTGTTTGGCCAATGATTATGACCCCATAAATAAGTTATTTTTCAAAATTAAAACTCAGGGTACCTACACCTTTCATTCAGTCTTTTTCTTATGCGTGATTTTTTATTATTATCTTATAAATTTTATAATTCTAATAACATATTGATATAAAACAAATATTTTATATATATTGTCGTATTTTTGCTTGTAAAACTGTCGTATTTTTGTTATATTCCTAATAGAGGAGTCTAAATATGCCAAAAAGAGTATCCATTGAGCGTCAAGTCGAAAGTAAAATATCTCGCTGTTGGAAGCGGAATGTGTTTACACGTAAAGATTTTGCAACTCTAAGTGATTACGATCAAATCGGCAGAGCCCTGTTGGGTTTAACAAAACGTGGCAAGCTCATTCGTCTCGGGTATGGCTTGTATACCAAAGCACGTACTAATCGTATTACTGGACTACCTATGATTGCCGCAGAAGGTGGCTTTGATCAGGTTGCAAAAGAATCGCTATCCCTTCTAGGCGTTAAGTGGCAATCAAGCATTGCCGAACAGAGATATAACGCTGGCCTTACTACACAAATTCCTGTCAATACACAGGTGTTGATTAATGATAGATTTAATCGTACCATTGGCACTGATCAATTCACCCTACAGGTTCAGCGCAATTGACAACAACATTTGATCCCGGTTTATTTCCAGATATTGCAAATGCCATTGGTCTGCCAAGTCCAGCTTTCGTTGAGAAAGACTATTACGCCGTACAATTGTTAAAAGTCATTTCTGAAATAAAAATGCCTGAGGGTAAATTCATATTCGCAGGAGGCACGTGTTTAGCCAAAGTACATTTACCCACTTTCAGAATGTCAGAAGACATTGATATCAAATTTTTACCGACAGAGCATTTTCTTAATCAATCAGACACCCAGAAAAGAAAAAACAGAAGTATTCTTGGTAATTCAATTTTTCAAAAAATAGAACAGTTCAATCAATTTTCTGTAGTCAATAAGGAATCAAGAAGTGAGGGTCGTTATAGATGTTTTTCTGTTAACTATCCCAAGACATACAATCATACATCTTTACGTCCAGAATTAAAACTCGAATTCACTGAAATAGCTTTAGAATATTTACCAGCTATAGAAGCATCCATCAGCTCCATTTATTCTAATGTAACCAAACAAGCGCATGAAATCCTTGCCTTAAAATGCGACAATGTGAACTTAATATTAATTGAGAAATTTGTTGGATTATTAAGAAGAATAGCGGAAGCATCTAGAGGATATTCTGACAATGAGGACGAGGCATTAATACGTCATGTATACGATTTGCATCTAATAAATATGAATAAAAAAGATTTTGTTGGCATTTCAGAACTATTTGCAAAAATCGTCAAGCGTGACATTGCTCAGTTTGTCATGAGACATAAGGAATTTAAGGAACACCCTCTCAAAGAATTAACATATGGTTTGCAACTGCTATCAAATGAAAAAAAACATAGAGAAAGGTATCATTCATTTCTTGGGCCATTAGTCTACAATGCCAATCCACCTTCTTGGGAACAAGGACTTGAATCTTTAAACTCCCTAGCAAAAATATTAATTAATAGCTAAGTACATTCATTCCTTGGTCTTGCCAACCTAGCCTCTTTATCATCAGAGTAAGGGGCATTTATTTTATGAATAATAGTCCCAGTTTTCTTCCCTCTCATGTATCGAATAGCTTCTTTCAAACCTTGAATTAATTGATCACCGATGTTTTTGTCGCTCATAACACCCTCATTTTTGGGCTAAATGTTAGAAGTTTTTTGAACTTAACGAATATAAAAAAGACCCACCAGGTTGCGCTTCTTCGATAAGCGTAGTGGATCCTGTCTTCTTAAGATTACAGAATTCTCTGTGGACAGTCAACACGTCCCTTGGATTCATACCTTAAGGTTAAGGGTTCCATGTTTGCAACTCTTCCCATACATTTGATTAGTTGACCTTAAATATTTCATCTCTTTCAATGCTTGTTAGCGTCAGACCCCTTTGGATTCAGAATTTGAAATGGGGCAGCTGACGCGTTTGGTTTCGGCATATTTGGATATTGCAGAGGATATGGCAAATAGACGGATCCCCATGACTATGCAAGATTGGGAAACAAGGTTGAATCGTTTTATTGAAGCTACAGATCGTAAGGTATTACAAGATGCAGGAAGGGTAACAGCTGAGATTGCAAGGTCGCATGCTGAGTCCGAGTTTGAAAAATATCGTGTTGTGCAAGATAACCTATTTCAAAGTGATTTTGATATGTTTCTACAGCTAAGGGGTCTATCATCGGATTTTAGCAGATGACAAGGGCCCATCGAATAGGTAAA
>CAZCHZ010000260.1:0-2583 GCA_964498615.1 uncultured Legionellaceae bacterium
TCTACCTGTCTATGCAACATCTTCTATCTACAGCGGTAATCCAAATATAAAAGAAACTGATTTAGAAGGTACGTATTTCTGTGATATGCCCTGGGTACTTGGATTTTATCCTGCGATTCAAGACGCCAGAGAAACTGCTGCCAAGCTTTGGCCCGTCAGTTTCCATCAATCACCCAGATATTTTGCCTTTGGCATGGATGCATTTTTAATCGCTTCCCAACTTCTTAGTACGCAAAGTTTACCATTATCTGGTTTACAAGGCATGACAGGAGAACTTAAATTGGATAAAAGACGTCATATTCACAGATATTTAGTCTGTGCCAAATTTAAAGCAGGGATCCCGGTGCCGGATTAATGTCAATTAAAATACCCGCCCGCGAACAAGGCCGCAACATGGAAAGCCTGGCAGCAGATTATTTACAGTCACAGGGTTTAAAGTTGCACACTCAAAATTTTCAAAGCCGCAGAGGTGAAATTGATCTGGTCTTTTTAGATCAAGAAACTCTTGTATTTGTAGAGGTACGTTTTAGAAAACATACTCAATATGGCGGACCATTAAGCAGCATCGATTTTCATAAGCAACGAAAAATCATCCTTTCCGCCCAATATTATTTAAAATGCCATCCAAAGGATAGCAAACGCCCTTGTCGATTTGATGTGATTGGCATTACACTAACAGAGAATGTACCTAAGATTGAGTGGATTCGAAATGCATTTGAAGCAAATTAACTAAATGAAACCGGGGTTACTTATGCAAATGACAAAAATGTTTAAATTTATGTTATCGATCTCTATGTTCTTGATTATTCCCTATCTTGAAGGTTGCGCTGCCGCTGCGGTATCAGGTGCTGCCACGGGCGTCACGATGGCAAGTGACAGACGTACTGCCGGCACAATTGTGGATGACAAAAGCATCGAAATAAAAGCTGTGCAGGCCATGAGTAAAAACCCGATTTTATGGAAAACCAGTCATCTTTCCGTGACGAGTTACAATAATGCCTTGCTTATCACCGGACAAACATTAAATGAAGATTTAAAACAACAAGCCGAAGCAATTCTTCTGGGCATTCCTAAAGTCACTAAAATTTATAATGAACTCGCAGTCAAACCGCCCATTTCTTTTGCAAAACGTAGCAAAGATAGTTGGATCACCACACAAATTAAAGCAAAAATGCTGGGCACCAAGAGCTTTAACCCTTTGCGCGTAAAAGTGATCACCGAAGACAGCATTGTTTATCTATTAGGTCTTACCACACCCGAAGAAGAAATGATTGCAACCGACATTGCTCGTGCAATTGCTGGCGTCGAGAAAGTGGTTCAAATCTTTGAACATTCTTAAGAAATTGAATGCCATTCATTAGGGGCGGGGCTCCTTCCCCGCCCTTTCTATTAAATATTTAAAAACACAGTTATAATTAACATTAAGTTCATCTATTTTTTCAAAAGGAGAGGAATGGTGAAAGAAGAATGCTGTAAATTAAAGGTCTTTTCTTTAGGAATGGGCCTAGGCGCTGCCACCGGATTATGGTTTTTACTCTGGGGATGGTCGGGCTGGTTAATGCATTGGGGACATAGCGCCATTAACATGGTCGGGACTGTTTACCATGGATTTGCACCCACCATGATTGGTGGTTTATTTGGGGGCATGTGGGGATTCATCGATGGATTTTTATTCGGTATCGTCATTGCCTTTATCTATAATCTATGCCTCAAGTGTAGTATTTGTCGAGATAAATAATAAATAAAATGAGCGTTCTGTCATTGCGAAGCAGACATGCTTCGCAATGATACTTGAATAGATCATCACGTCTTTGTTTCATATAATTTTTATTTGCATTCATAATCAAACTTTAATTATACTCCACCAACATTTATATAGGAGTATACATTCATGGAAGAGATTGCTTGCCCGGTTCGTAAAAAAACCTCCCAAAAGAAATCATCAATGCATGAGCCGATTAATTCTCCGCATGATAGACTATTTAAAAGTGCCATGGCTGATATTCGGGTTGCGCAAGATTTCTTTGAGCATTATCTACCCAAATCTATCCGACCCCTAGTCGATCTCAGCACTTTAGAGCCTTGGCCAAACAGTCATGTTGATCAAAAATTAGCCCTTTCTTCTTCTGATGTAATATATAAGGTAAACATTGCAAATGAAACGGGTTATATTTTTTTACATTGCGAACACCAGAGTACGGTTGATGAGCTGATGCCCTTGCGTATCTGGGAATATATTATATCGATTTGGCGAGCTCACTTAAAGAAAACGCAAAGCAAAACTTTACCACTCGTGATTCCCATCGTGTTTTATCATGGCATTCGACCCTACGATGGCCCAAGAGATATCCGGGAATTAATTCATGCTCCCAAAACACTCATTGAAGAAACTTTATTCAAGCCTTTTCATCTTATTGACATGCATAAGATAGCAGATGAAACCCTAAGAGAACAACATTGGGTAGGTGTGATGGCTTTTGTCATGAAGCATATTTTGGTCAGGGATTGCTTGACCTTTATAAAGCCCGCTTTAGAAATGTTGCGGTCTTTAGAAGAAGAAGGCGGGGCTATCGATTATATCGA
>CAZCHZ010000261.1:0-2539 GCA_964498615.1 uncultured Legionellaceae bacterium
ATATATCTCTTATTTTAAAGCTATTCGCTCTGCATTGGCGTAACTTAAAGTAAATGATTCTCCTCATTTTTATTAACCCGAGTCTTCTAAAGCTCTATGATTTGGATTTCGTTGTGGTTTTCTAGGTTTGTTGCATATGGAGATTGTGCAAGAACGTTTAGAGCGAGAATATAATCTTAATTTAATTACTACAGCGCCGACAGTGGTGTTTGAGGTGCTTACCCGTAAGGGAGAGATTTTAGAAATCGATAATCCGGCGAAATTACCCGATCCTGGACAGGTTGCAGAACTGAGAGAGCCAATAGTTGTTGCCAATATTTTGGTTCCTCATGAGTATTTGGGAAATATTATGACTTTGTGTACAGAAAAACGGGGTGTACAAACAAAGTTACTGTATTTAGGTAATCAGGTGTCCCTGTCCTATGAATTACCGATGAACGAAGTTGTTTTAGATTTTTTTGATAGATTAAAATCTGCCACGCGTGGATATGCATCGTTAGATTATCATTTTCTGCGCTTCCAAGCTGCAGATTTAGTGAAGCTGGATATTTTAATTAATGGAGATAAGGTAGATGCCTTGGCATTAATTGTACATCGAGATAAGTCTTTCCAGCGTGGACGTGAAATGACAGAACGTTTACAAACCTTGATTCCACGTCAGATGTTTGATGTGGCGATACAGGCTGCCATTGGCGCGCATATCATAGCGCGCAGCACGGTTAAAGCTTTACGCAAAAATGTTACTGCTAAATGTTATGGAGGAGATGTTTCTCGTAAGCGAAAGCTCCTTGAGAAGCAAAAAGCAGGTAAACGGCGTATGAAACAGGTGGGCCGAGTGGAAATTCCACAAGATGCCTTTTTAGCAGTTTTACAAGTTGACAATAAGGAAAGAAAATGAGATTTACAGAGCTTTTATTAATTGGGACACTCATCACCGGTTTAATTTGGTTGTTGGATGTCTTGTTTTTTAGGCATAAGCGTACAATGCATTTGGTTTCAAAACAAGATGAGAAGATAAAAGATCCCTGGGTTGTTGAATATTCAAAGGCGTTTTTCCCGATTTTATTAATTGTATTAGTCGTGAGATTGTTTATCGCGGAACCTTTTCGCATTCCTTCAGGATCTATGCATCCAACACTTTTGGAAGGTGATTTTATTATTGTGAATCGTTATCAATATGGTTTGCGTTTGCCAGTCACGGGTTATAAAATACTTTCCGTGGGTGAGCCCAAACGCGGGGAAGTGGTTGTTTTTAAGCATGTTAAAAATGGCGAGTCCATTGATATGATTAAACGCATTGTTGGGTTACCTGGAGATAAAATTCAATATAAAGATAAGATAATTTATCTTAATGGACAGCCTTTAAAACAAGAATTCAAAGATGCGGAAATAGATAAAGATGGAAATGGTGCATCCACATGGCCCGTGCATCGTTTGCGTGAAAAATTAGACGGTATTATTCATGATATTTTTGTTCATAGTGAACCTAGTCATATGATGTCAGAACCAAAACCATTTGAGGATGTAACTGTCCCGCCAAACAGTTATTTTGTCATGGGAGATAATCGTGATAATAGTATAGATAGTCGTTTTTGGGGGTTTGTTTCTGACAAGGATATTTTAGGACGCGCCTTTGGGGTCTGGATGAGTTGGGATAGCGCCCAAACAGGAGGGCTTGTAAATTGTGTCAAACATTGTGTGCGTTGGGATCGTATTGGAAATCATTTAGGAGAGACTGAAAAATCTCATGAATGATCTTGCCTTGAAGCGTCTATCGCAAAAATTAGGGATCGATTTTAAAAATCTAAAATTTTTAGGCGCGGCACTTACCCATCGTTCGCTTGGCATCACCCACAATGAACGTTTGGAATTTCTAGGGGATGCCATTTTAAATTTTACCATTGCCGAAAGCCTATTTCAAAGGTTTCCAAATGCGCGTGAAGGAGAGCTCACACGCATGCGCGCACAATTGGTAAGAGGGGAAACCTTAGCGGAAATTGCAAGAACATTTGATTTGGGAGAGTATCTGCAAATAGGAGAAAGTGAATTTAAGACGGGAGGGCATTTAAGAGAATCCATTTTGGCGGATACCCTAGAAGCGATTATTGCTGCAATTTACTTAGATGCAGGTTTAAAAGAATGTATGCGCTGTATCCTGTCTTGGTATGAAGATCGCTTGGCAATGGTGGGACCTGATACTTCAGTAAAAGATCCCAAGACACGTTTGCAAGAATATATGCAGGCAAAACATTTACCCTTGCCTGAATATGAAGTTTTGAATATGCAGGGCAGCGCACATAATCCCCTGTTCGAGGTTCAATGCAAAGTGGCTGTGCTTGAAAAACCTTATATAGGCGTTGCCAATAATCGCCGTAAGGCAGAGCAATTGGCAGCAGAAGCTGCGCTTAAGGCACTCAATGAATGGTCATAAACCTAATGATATAGACACTACCCATAGTGGTTATGTGGCCATCATAGGACGGCCCAATGTTGGAAAGTCTACACTTCTCAATTGCCTTCTCGGTGAAAAACTAAGTAT
>CAZCHZ010000262.1:0-2530 GCA_964498615.1 uncultured Legionellaceae bacterium
TGGCACTGCCTATGGCCCCTACCGACACGCCTATCACACCTGCTGGTTTTCCTTGCCAAGCACTTTTACCATAGGGACGTGAAGCATTATCAATGGCATTTTTTAAGACCCCTGGAATTGAACGATTGTACTCAGGTGTGACAAATATCACCCCATCAGAGGCCAGAATCTCAGCTTTTAGCTTCTTGACAGATTCAGCTTGATTTTGATCATCATCCTGATTATAAAGCGGTAGCCCGCTAATCTCTGGATGCGTAAATGTAAACTCGGGTGGCGCTAATTTAATCAGCGCCTTGGCAAACTTTTGATTGAAGGATTCACGTCGAATACTCCCAACAACCACTGCAATTTTAATCTGAGCCACAAATTTCTCCTCCCTAAAAAGGTGTCTGACACCAACCTACAATCAAACATCGTCTTGATTGAGATCCAATCTTGCGTTTATACTCCCGATCGGTAAGGAAATTTATAAATTGACATGAGTATTTAGTGCATGACCATTGCCTATTGGTGCGTTTTTATTGCAGCAGTATTGCCTTATGTTTTTACGGTCTTAGCAAAAACAGGTCCAGAGTTTTGCAACGCAAGTGTGAGAATATATTTAGAAAATCTTCAGGGTTGGCGAAAGAGAGCTCATTGGACACAATTGAATGGCTTCGAAGCTTTTCCTGCATTTGCTGCAAGCGTTATTATTGCTAGCCTCAATCATGCTCCTCAGTCTAATATTGATACATTAGCCATGATATTTATTGTCGCAAGAATATTACATGGCATATTCTATATTAGCAATAAACCTACGCTGAGAAGCTTTGTTTGGTTTATTGGGTTCTTCAGTATGATCGCTTTATTTATGACCGCTGCCTTTAGTGACTTTCTACAACTTAGCTTGCAGCTTGGCCAAATGTTCTATTTCTTTTGCGCGTATTAAACGCATTTCTGCAGGGGGTCCTTGAAGGCAGTTTGGCGTAAGCACGTCTGTGATTAAAATGCCGTGCACATGATCGATTTCATGTTGTAAAACACGGGCTAGATAACCTCTGGCATAGCCTTCTACTTTTTTGCCATCGATATCATAACCTTGATAATGAATACATTTGTATCTGGACACTTTTCCCATCCATTCTGTGATGGAAAAGCAAGCTTCCCAATCGCTTCTTTTACCTTCTTCAGGGATCGGTGTATAGCGGGGATTAATTAATACAGTGATAGGATGCACCGCTTCTGCATCCTCTCTGAGTTTACGCACTTCAGCGCTTACTTGGTACACAATGATTTGCAAATGATGTCCCACTTGATTTGCAGCAAGTCCAGAGGCCGGTAGTTCCAACACTTTTGCTTTAATGTCTTCTATTAATGAGAGATATTCTGGCACCAAAGGAAACGTTAGCAATGCACCTGGACTTTTCAGGATACCCGCATTAGGAGAGTTTTCAACGGTTACCAGTTCCAAATTCATGTATGTTTACCCTTGTTTTCCCAATACTTCTGGGTTGGCAATTGCATAAGGACGCTGGCCTTTTAAAATGGCAATGGCATTATCTACTGCGAGTATAGCCATTTTTTCACGTGTTTCTGTGGTGGCGCTTCCAATATGCGGCAGCAATATCACATTATTTAATGCCGTTAACCCCGGTGTTAGCTTAGGTTCATTTTCATACACATCCAAGCCAGCCCCCGCAATCATATTATTTTGTAATGCATAGAGCAAGGCTTTTTCATCGACCACTGGGCCTCGTGCAGTATTAATTAAATAAGCCGTTGGTTTCATTAGGGCTAATTCAGATTTTCCAATAAGATGTTGGGTTTCAGGTGTTAAGGGTGTATGGATAGAAATAAAATCAGCAGTTTCTAAGAGCGTTTGGAGAGAAACTGCTTTTGCACCAAGGATTTCCTTGGGATGCTTTGAGGTAAAGATCACAGACATATTAAAACCCAAGCCGCGCCTAAGCATGGCTTGACCGATACGTCCCATCCCAATAATTCCTAAGGTTTTCCCCTGCAGTTCAGCGCCTAAAAAGAGATTAGGGCTCCAACTTTTGAATTTTCCCTCTCTTGTATAACGATCGGATTCCACAATGCGACGCGCAATGCCTAATAGTAAAGCAAAAGCAAGATCTGCTGTGGCTTCTGTTAAGATACCTGGGGTGATGCAAACGGGGATAGATCGTTTATTGGCTTCTTTAATATCAATATTGTTAAAACCAACTGCATAATTAGAAATCACTTTTAATTTATTGCCTGCTTCAAAAATGTCTTTATCAATCGTATCGGTTAAAAGACAGAGCAGAGCATCTTGGCCCTGAACGCCTTTGATAATATCTTTTTTTTCTAAAATTTTATCATCGGGATTGACAGTGATTTCGCAATGTTCTCGTAATTTCGAAAGGGCTGCTTCTGGCAACATTCGCGTCACAAAAATTTTTGGTTTCATGAAAAATTTCCTGTCTTCAGTAATCTGCCTATGTTAAAGGCAAGATCAGTTAGTAATGATTTTGTTTGATTAAGGCTCTCGTCAAAACTGATGGGACCT
>CAZCHZ010000263.1:0-2524 GCA_964498615.1 uncultured Legionellaceae bacterium
GTTACCCTATATGCCTAGCATAGAGACTTATTCAAAAATTTTAAAAAAATATGGACATTTGGAAATGGTTTTAAATTGGTCTGATTATGTGAAGCAAAGCTGGGAACTGGGGTTAGCGAAATTACGTCGATATTCTTTTTGGAAGCTATTATCTCTAGGGGGTTTCAAAGGTTTAAAATTTATTCGTCATTTAAGGTTGATGACGCGCGCATTTCAAGGTGGGCAACTTCAATATGGTGTATTTATCGCAAGAAAAGATGCTTAAAAAATTGTTATTAGTAAATTGAAAATGAACATCCTGTAAGCCATGTATTAATGTGTTCTGTATCTTTTGGACATAAGGTACTGACGACTTGTTTTAATAACAACTAATATTGACAATTCTAGGTTTTCTACTTAAATTGAAAAAGTAGGGCAGGGGATTAAGGTAATCATGCATGAAGTTAAACGCAGTTTCTACACCTAAGGTAATCACTGACACTTTAACCACCGAGCGGCGAGCAACTTTGTTAGCCAGCTTAGGTTCTGCATTAGAATACTATGATTTTGTCGTCTACGGTATGCTAGCCCAATATTTAAAGAATGTTTTTTTTCCTGCGAATAATGATAGCCTTGCTATGTTTCAATTTTACTCAGTATTTGCATTGGGTTATCTTGTAAGACCCTTAGGCGGCATGATTGCAGGTGTCTTGGGTGATAGATTTGGGAGAAGACCCGTATTTCTTTGCCTAACAATGATGATGGCATTAAGCACTTTAGCGCTTGGTGTTTTACCTAACTATAATGAAATGGGTTACTGGGCTATAGTGTTATTAATTATTTGCCGATTGATGCAAGGTTTATCGTTTGGAGGCGAATTGCCTGGCGCCACGACTATTGTGGCTGAATTTTCTCCCTTTCAACGCAGAGGTAGGCAAACCAGTTGGGTGATTGCTAGTGTGAGTATTGGCGCCTTGTCTGCGAGTCTAGCGTTGTTTCTCATGACAAGTTTTTTAACTGCAGATAACATTATTGCAGGGGGATGGAGAATTCCTTTTATCCTGGGTGGTATTTTAGGGATTATCTTATTTTGGAAACGTCGTCATTTAATGGAAACCCCAGCGTTTCAGGCTTTGGGCGTTAACGCGAAGCAAAATAAACCCTTGAAGGAGATTGTCAGGGGACATAAAACATCCCTATGCACCGGCATTGCACTTACGGCATTTTTTTCTGCCATGACGATTGTGAACTTATATTTTCCCTATTACATTCATCATTATTTTCTTTTTTCTGAACAAAGTATTTACTTGGCAGCCACCCTAAGTTTGATTTTTTCTGCCTCTGTTCTGCCTTGGATAGGTCAACTTTCGGATAGGTTACCTAAAAATACTCTATTAAGGTGGACAACTTTTATATATTTAATATCTTCTATCGCCTTGTTTCATTTATTATCTTTTCAGCATGTTATGTTTTTAATATTATTTATGATGCTTCACCAATTATTTATAGCAATCTTTGCTGCTTGTTATTTTCCGATGATGGTCACTCTGTTTCCTTCCAATGTGCGATATACCGGAATAGCCCTGTGTTACAATTTGGTTTATGCCCTGATGGGTATATTACCAACGGTATTGACGGCACTCTTAAGTCAATATCATAGTCCCTTAGTATTGCCATTAGTATTATCATGCATGGCATTAATAACCTTATTAGCGGTTTATCATAGTAAGAAACTTAACAATAACCCTGGGGAGCTTGAGCTGATTCCTAATAGGGCGTAATATTGTAGTTTTTGTTATTAATAGTTTTTATGAATAGGAGAGTAAGATGAAAAAGAGCGCACTTATATGTGCTATGGTAGGGATAATAGCCACCTTATTTGCTGGGGTGGTTAATGCTTGGTGTTTTTCTCCCTACATCGGGATTGATGCTCAAGGACGTCATACAAGTTTTACAAGAAATGCTGGACGAGGCATATTTAAACATGATTATCCTCAAGGAAACATTTATGCTGGTGTTCGACTAAGCGATTACTTCGGTATAGAAGCAGGATATGAATGGACCAAAAGGGTACATAAAAATTCTACAATAGCCGGCGGTCAGCCATTTTTAGGCACTGTTACTTTTCCAGGTGATACCCATATAACTATTGCAACTTCTAGATTAGATGGATGGCATGCAAATATTGTGGGATATTTGCCAATTTGTAATGAATGTACTGATTTGTTTGCTTCTGTTGGTATCGTGCAAATGCGCGCATACTTTCAGCCAACGATAACATCATTTGCTGGCATTGCAACTGATAATCCGAGAACATTTAGAAAATATAAAACAATTGCACGCGCAAATATAGGTATACAATCCATCCTTATTGGTTATTTGGGTGTTCGAGCGACTGTAGGCTGGGAAAATACTTCTAGAATTAAAGCTTTCCCTACAGATTTACTTACTCTTAATAATGCTGTGACAGAACGCGTTAAAATGAGAGATAGCTTTATTTATGGAGTCGGCATATTTTTTAGCTTTTTATAGAAATTCTTAAAAA
>CAZCHZ010000264.1:0-2498 GCA_964498615.1 uncultured Legionellaceae bacterium
ATTTACCCTTGTATGCCAAAGGTGGCCTCGCGTTCTCTCATGACACTTATCATATACAAGCAACCCAGATCACATTGGGTCGTCATTTCTTAGAAATTACACCCTTAGCAAAGCCTCATGACAAAAAATATCGCTTTAAGGCTTCTTTTTTTCCTAAAACTAAAGCGCCTATCATGAGCGATGGATTCATCACTATCGACAAAAACACTCTCACATTAAACTTCAATCCACAGCCTTTTAGCGTTCATTTGAGCAACAATAAAATATACAAAACGCATTATCAGGGTTACATCAAGGGCACACAATATGAAGACAAATATCAATTCAACTTTAATTTGACAGAAAATAAAAACAATCATCTTCTAGGCGAAATTTCATTGCAAGCGGGCAAACTTGGGGGGGAGATTGATGCTAAGTGTCGTGATCTTAACCTGGTTTACCTGCTATGCCCGCCCATTTCCAGACTAAAAGCAGAAATGCATATCCAGGGAAAAATCTCTGGTAGCCTTAAACATCCAGGCCTTGAGCTAACAGGGGTAAGTAGGAATGCCATTTTTTCTATCCCTCGTCCACATATTACCCTCAAAAATGTAAATGTCGCTTTGCAAGGCGTATTACCGGGCACGCTCAATATCAAAACAGAAGGGACGCTAGGCGGAGAACCCTTTGAAATAAAGGGTTTTATGGAAGCTTTCGTAGATGCACCTAAAAATAAATTCACATTAAGGGGAAATAACTTACGTATCTATAATACTGATGATATTTATATCATCGCCACACCCAACATTGATTTTGAATTTTTGGACAATAAACTTCTTGCATCAGGCAATATTACCATTGGAGAATCCCACCTTTTTATGAACAAGACACTCCATAATGTGGTGATATCACAAGATGTTGTTTTTACAGACAAACATTCTCTTGAAAATTTAAATAGTATTTTTGATATTGAACCCAATATTTATTTAGTGATTGATAAAAAATTGCACTTTAAGGGCTTTAACTTGGATGCCATCATGGGCGGAAAAATGCAAATTACGAAACGTCAGGATGGCTTATATGCAGGATTGGGTAGTTTAACCATTAGGCAAGGCAACTATCGCTTACCGGGTGCTCGTTATGGAATACATAGAGGACGTCTTTTGTTTCCTCCGGGCACACTATTAATGGATCCCTTATTGGATATCCGTGTGACACAAAAAAAGGCAGCCACCTTGGAAGAGACAAGCGAGGTAGGTATTTACGTGCAGGGTAGCTTACAAAAACCCCAATTTCATCTTTATTCAAACGATCACCTACAACAAAGTGAAATTCTATCCCGTCTAGGATTTGGCGGAAACGAAGGCGAAAAGCAGGCAGAAATTTTGTCTCATACCGCCCTTTTTCTCGCAGGAGAGAATTCTATCATTAAATCATTACAATCCCGTTTTGCTTTTGAAGAATTTGGTATACAATCCCGCAATGTCCAGCAAAGATTGAATACAAAGGGCGGAACAGATTCTGCCTTGGTCATTGGGAAATCGTTTACTGACAAGATCTATGTACAATTTTGGCAGGGCATGTTAATTCCCAGCAGTATGCTTAAGGTACGATATTTATTGAATCCCTACCTTGCTTTAGGATTCGAAACAGGCACCATAGAAACAGCTGCTGATCTCTCATTTTCAGTGGAGAAGGACTAAATGTTAAAAAAAATGGAAGAAAACACGCCAATGATACAGCAATATCTCGCCATTAAGGCAGAACACCCAGAGCATCTCCTGTTTTATCGTATGGGCGATTTCTACGAACTCTTTTTTGAAGATGCCAAAAGAATTGCCAGTTTATTAGATATTACGCTCACCTCCAGAGGACAGTCTGGGGGAAGCCCTGTCCCCATGGCTGGCGTCCCTTATCATGCTGTTGATATTTATCTTGCAAAACTGGTGCGTTTAGGGGAAAGTATCGCCATTTGTGAACAAATTGGAGATCCGAGAACCTCTAAAGGACCCGTCGAACGAAAAGTGCTGCGCATTATCACTCCGGGTACTTTAACTGATGAAGCCCTTCTTGAATCAGCACAGGAAAGTGTTGTCGTAGCCATTTATGCAGAAGGAAAGAAATTCGGTATTGCCGCGCTTGAATTGGCCAGTGGACAATTTCAAATTCATGAGGTAGTGAGCCCAGATGCGCTAAACCATACTCTAGAAAGTTTAAAGCCCTCGGAAGTGCTCCTCAATAGAGCCCTGTCTCTGCCCTTATTTGCGAAAATGCGCGCTTCTAGCATTCATATTCGACCCGCAATATTTAAAAGAGAACATCATCCAAAAGTGGTCAGCCACTTTAAACTTAGCCATCCACTGGCTATGCTTGCAGCAGGTTGTTTGCTGTCTTATGCAGAAGAAACACAAAAGCGTTCACTGACACATCTGGAAGTCCCTAGATTAATTGACGAAAAAGAAACTTTACAATTAGACAGGAACACTGCACTTCATCTTGAGTTAACAGAGAATTTTGCA
>CAZCHZ010000265.1:0-2489 GCA_964498615.1 uncultured Legionellaceae bacterium
AAATTTTTTTTTTAATACCATTATGTTTTACTTCTGACCCAGCATTCAAATCTTCTATATCACATTTCAGGACAAAACTTTCCCCTTCTACACTTTAATATACTGTTGTTAAATAAAGCCTGGTGGCAATAGGCAAAAAAAGTGCGAAAATTTCGCCTCCTCCTATTACCATCACTTCTTCACAAGAACCCGCCGCAACTAATGCACCTTCTAAGGAATTTACAATAATACAGCCAGGCGCTACAAAATCTGCATGACGGGTTAAAATAATATTCTCACGCTTTGGCAAAGGCTTTGAATCCATGGATTCAAATGTTTTTCTGCCCATAATCACAGGCTTACCTAAAGTCATTTTTTTAAAATATTTAAGATCCTCTGGCAAATGCCAAGGCAATTTATTGTTATTGCCAATGACACCATTTTTACTTTTAGCAGCAATTAAAGAAATATGCATATTACACTGCAATGGGGGCTAGAATTTTAGGATGCGATTGATAATCCATCAACGTGAAATCTTCAAACCTAAAATCAAAAACCGACTTCACATTGGGTTTGATGTGCATCCAGGGAAGCGGAAAGGGAGCGCGACTTAATTGTTCTTTGGCCTGTTCGATATGATTCAGATAAAGATGTGCATCACCAAGGGTGTGAATAAATTCACCGGGTTTTAATCCAACCACTTCTGCAATCATCATCGTTAAAAGCGCATAAGAAGCAATATTAAAAGGCACGCCTAGAAAAATATCTGCAGATCGCTGATATAATTGACAAGACAAACGCCCATCTGCAACATAAAATTGAAACAAACAGTGACAGGGCGGCAAGGCCATTTTTTCGATATCGGCCACATTCCAAGCGCTGACAATTAAACGTCTTGAATAGGGATTGGTTTTTAACATCGTAATTAAGTTTGAAATTTGATCAATCGTCTCCCCATCAGAGGACCAAGAACGCCATTGTTTCCCATAGACAGGACCTAAATTCCCCCTTTCATCTGCCCATTCATCCCAGATTTTGACGCCTGCAGCATTTAATGCGTGAATGTTAGTATCACCTTGCAAAAACCAAAGCAATTCATGAATAATCGATTTAAGATGCACTTTTTTAGTGGTGACCAGAGGAAAGCCATCCCTTAAATCAAAGCGCATTTGATATCCAAATACACTTAAGGTACCCGTCTTCGTTCTATCTTCTCTTTTTACCCCATTTTCAAGCACATGTTTCATTAAAGCCAAATATTGTTTCATTTTTTTTCCCGACGCAAAGCGTAATATAATAAAACAAGACCGATGATGATCATAGGCAAGGACAGGAACTGTCCCATGGTAAAACCAGCCGTTAAATGTCCCCAAGAAGAAAACTCAGGTTCCCTAAAACACTCCACAATGAAACGAAACATCCCATAGCAAAGCAGAAATACACCCGATACTGCACCCAGCGGGCGTTTTTTTTGAGAATACGTAAACACAATAATAAATAACAGGATCCCTTCTAAGAAAAATTCATATAACTGTGAAGGATGTCTTGGGTAGGGCCCTGCTCCTGGAAATACCATACCCCAAGGCATCGTGGTGACTCTTCCCCAGAGTTCTCCATTGATAAAATTGCCTAAACGACCCAATCCTAATCCCAATGGAATGGCAGGCGCAATAAAATCTAAAAGTGCCAAAAAAGAGCGATGATGAACACGTGCATAAATAGCAACCGCTATGACAACACCCAATAATCCTCCGTGAAAAGAACGTCCAGGCAACCAAAATTTAAACATTGCCAATGGATCATGTACAAGCATTGCAGGTGTATAAAAAAGGATATTGCCAAGTGCACCACCAAAGATCACTCCTAGGGCCGCATAAAAAACCAGATCAGATAAGGTTTGCAATGTCCAAGGCGGATCTTCACGTTTTCTTCTGATGTAACAAATCCCAAATGCCAGGATGAACCCAAGCAAATACATCACGCCATACCAATAGACGGTAAAGGGACCCACACCAAAGAAGGGACCCACAGAAAAAACAACAGGGTTCATTTCTGGGTAAGTTAGCATACTTTTAAAAATTAACTCAAGCTTACAAAAGTGGATTTAAAGGTCGCCTGCCTTCTCTTCTCAAGGGCTGCTTAAAGAGATAGGGCACGAGCTCAAGCATGGCCCGACGATAGACTTCTCGCTTGAAGGCAACCACCTCCCATAAAGGATACCAGAAACTCACCCATTCCCAAGCATCAAATTCAGGCTTTTCACAGGCATCCAGATGTATTTTATTATCTTCGCTTTTTAAACGCAGCAGAAACCAAAGCTGTTTTTGACCAATACAAATTTCGCGACTGTTTGTACGGGCAGGTCTTTTTGGACTGCGGTAGCGTAACCAATGACGGGTGCGTCCCAATACTGTCACATCTTGCGCTTCTAAACCAATTTCTTCGCGCAATTCACGAAACAAAGTATCTTCAGGATGTTCATTTTTATGCATACCTCCTTGGGGGAACTG
>CAZCHZ010000266.1:0-2468 GCA_964498615.1 uncultured Legionellaceae bacterium
GAAGCTGTGGGCAAGGCAAGTGTGGGTAAGGGGCCTATGCTGGGTCCTGGAGTTTCTGTAAAATTATCCGCCTTACACCCACGGTATGAATGGGTAAAACGCAATAGAGTATTTAAAGAACTTTTACCCAGGTTGAAAGTGCTGTGTATGGAGGCAAAGAAATACAACATCGGTTTAACCATTGATGCAGAAGAAGCCACCAGATTAGAAATTTCTTTGGAATTATTAGAAAGCCTAGTAAAAGATCCAGCGCTTAATGAATGGCAGGGCTTAGGGATTGCACTACAGGCTTATCAGAAACGCGCCATTTATGTCATTGACTGGTTAGAATCTTTAAGCAAAAAATATCAGCGTGTTTTAATGGTGCGTTTAGTAAAAGGTGCTTATTGGGATTCAGAAATCAAGGTGTCGCAAGAAAAGGGTTTATCAGGATATCCCGTATTTACAAGGAAATCTTCAACGGATGTGTGTTATTTAGCCTGTGCGCGAAAATTATTAAATGCGGATAAACTCTATCCACAATTTGCAAGCCACAATGCCTATACTGTGGCGGCAGTGCTGGAGATGGTCAATCTTTTAGATAAGGAAAAGAAATTTGAATTTCAATGTTTGCATGGCATGGGAGATGCTTTATACGATGAGCTGATAGCTAAAAATCGTCATGTGCCTTGTCGAATTTATGCGCCGGTGGGAGGACATGAATATTTGCTGGGATATTTAGTGCGCCGTTTACTGGAAAATGGTGCCAACACCTCTTTCGTGAATCGCATTATGGATGAAAAGTTGCCGATAGCAGCATTATTGATAGATCCCGTTCTTAAAACGCAAGGCTTATCTTATAAGCCACATCCTCAGATCCCTTTGCCTATCGATTTGTATGCTCCGCTAAGACCTAATTCACGTGGCGTTGATGTCAGTAATGTGCTGGAAACGGACCCCCTCTTAGAAGCGATTAACAAACAATTACCCGGTTTATTTGAGACGTCTTTATCAGATGTCACAAAAGAAGCCGTGGAAGAAGCTTTACACAAAGCAGAGCGTGCATTTTTATCCTGGGAACATGTGCATGCAAAGAAGCGTGCTGCTTATTTAGAAAAAATGGCCACGTTGTTACAAGCACATCAAGCAAAATTACTTGCATTGCTAATACGCGAGGGGGGTAAAACCCTGCAAGATAGTGTCTCTGAGTTACGAGAGGCCATTGATTTTTGCTGGTATTATGCTTCACGTTTAAAAGAAGATTTTGCCGTCAACATCTTGAAAGGTCCAACAGGTGAACATAACCAACTAACCTTGCATGGCAGAGGGGTAGTCACTTGCATTAGCCCTTGGAATTTTCCTTTAGCAATTTTTTTAGGTCAAATACTCGCAGCTTTAGCCGCAGGAAATACAGTATTAGCTAAGCCCGCGAGCAATACCCCCCACATCGCCTTATTTGCGGTGTCTTTATTACATACGGCAGGATTTCCCAAAGATGTGGTGCAAGTGTTGGTGGGTAGGGGAAGTACTATTGGTGCAGCCATAATTGAACACCCTTGTATTCGAGGGGTGATGTTGACAGGGGGTACAGAAACCGCGCGCATGATTAATCAAAATTTGGCCATTCGGCCCGGTCCAATCATCCCTTTCATTGCAGAAACCGGCGGCCAAAATGCCATGATTGTCGATTCCACGGCCTTACCAGAACAGGTGGTAGAAGATGTCATTGTTTCCGCATTTAATAGTGCTGGCCAACGTTGCTCTGCTTTAAGAGTGTTGTTTTTGCAAGCAGACATCGCCGATCGCATCATAGATATGTTGAGAGGCGCTATGGCCATGCTTGATATTGGTGATCCCTTATTATTGTCAACCGATGTTGGGCCAGTGATTGATGAGAACGCAAAACAAGGATTATTAAAACATGTGGAACGCATGTCAAAAGAAGCCAAATTAATTTATGAATGTACTTTAAAAGAAGATTTACCCAATTTACCCAGAGGTGTCTTTTTTGCGCCTCGTGCTTATGAAATTAAAGATATCAGTGTATTAACAGAAGAAGTGTTTGGTCCAATATTACATGTCGTTCGCTATCAGGCAACTGATTTGGATAAAGTATTAGATTCAATTAATCACACGGGCTATGGTTTAACCTTAGGGATCCATAGCCGTATTATTGATAAAACCGAATATATTCATAGTCGTTTGCGTGTTGGTAATACTTATGTTAATCGCAACATGATTGGTGCAGTCGTTGGCGTTCAACCCTTCGGCGGAGAAGGCCTTTCTGGCACTGGACCCAAAGCCGGCGGTCCGCATATTTTGCCAAGATTAGCAACAGAGCGCACCTTAAGTGTGAATACCGCAGCAACCGGTGGCAATGTCGCTTGATTGTCTTTGGAAGAAGAATAAGATGGGGTCAGACGCTAACCAACAATATCTGTAGTTTTGTGGCTGGTTGGCGTCAGACCCCTCAACTTTTTTATGAATTT
>CAZCHZ010000267.1:0-2466 GCA_964498615.1 uncultured Legionellaceae bacterium
AATTAAAAAAAATGGAAGAGAAGGAAGTGATTCAATTTCCTCCAGAAAAAGATTTAGAAAGCAGTTTGTCTCAAAGAAAAACTCTCAACTTAGATTTTTCTTTGCTTGACCCCGATAGAAACTTTGGCTTACAAAAATATAATGAGGCTGTGCAGCAAGAACTTATGAGCTTTGGATTCGTTACAGAAATTGAAACAAAAGAGAAAAATCTTGATACGGCCATTCAATCAGCTTTTATCAAAACGGATACAAAACAGCAATTGCTGCATGTCTTGGCACCTGGAAATATGATTTCAGCCATCCATCATCAACAAAAAATAAAAATTAAAATGGAGGTGGATACCGATCCTCCAGGTCATTTTGAAACAGAAACAAAAACGCTACTGCAACCCATTCCGTTTGTAGTCAATACGTTTAAACAGCCTTCTTTATTTGCAGGAAAGCTGCATGCTTTGTTATGTCGTTCCTGGCAAAAACGTGTAAAAGGACGCGATTGGTATGACTTTGTATGGTATGTCTCGCAAAATATTCCTTTGGATCTTCAACACCTACAAGCGAGGTTGCAGCAAAGTGAGCATTGGCCTAGTCATAAAATATTAACAGAAGATGCAGTCCTGAAAATGCTGAAAGATAAAGTTGATGTCTTGGATATTGCACTGGCGCAAAAAGATGCGCGCACATTTTTAAGTGATCAAGCTAGCGTTGATGTTTGGTCAAAAGATTTTTTTAATCTTATGGTAGATAAACTCACTTTTTTAAGGAGAAAATAAGACATGGAAGATTTTTTATTGTTGGATGAACAACTCCAAGAAGACGAACGGCTAGCCCGGGATACCGTCGGACAATTTGTGGATAGCGATATTATTCCCATCATGGGCGAGGCAGTTGAAAAGGCTGAATTTCCGAAGCAATTAATTCCAAAATTAGCAGCTTTAGGTTTATTAGGTTTGAATATCCCCAGTGAATATGGAGGCAATCAAGTAAATGCCGTCACTTATGGTTTGATTTGTCAGGAATTAGAACGCGGGGATAGTGCTGTTCGCAGTTTTGTCTCTGTGCAAAATTCCCTTTGTATGTATCCTATTTTTAAATATGGCAGTGATGCCCAAAAAACAAAATTTCTCCCCGCCATGGCTAAGGGCGAATGTATCGGTTGTTTTGGTTTAACCGAACCGGATGCGGGATCCGATCCCAGTCATATGAAAACCCTTGCAAAAAAAACCACCGGTGGGTGGATCTTAAATGGTAATAAAATGTGGATCACCAATGCAGGTTTTGCCAATATTGCCCTTGTTTGGGCGAAAACGGATGATGGCATTCGGGGCTTTATTGTTGAAAAGGGTATGAAAGGTTTTAGTGCGCATGAAATTAAAATGAAAATGTCTTTGCGTGCATCAAATACAGGTGAGCTTGTATTTGAAAATTGCTTTGTGCCGGATAGCCATTATTTACCAGGTTCAGAGAAAGGTTTGAGTGCGCCTTTAAGTTGTTTAACGCAGGCGCGTTACGGCATTGCTTGGGGTGCCATCGGTGCTGCCATGGCTTGTTATCAAGCAGCCCTTGAATATACTCAATCAAGATCACAATTCGGAAAACCCTTGGCCTCTTTTCAGTTGATTCAAAAAACTTTAGTAGACATGCTCTTGGAAATTACCAAGGCCCAGTGTTTTAATTTGCAATTGGGGCGTTTAAAAGATCAAAATAAAATTAATTTTGCCATGGTATCTATGGCTAAAATGAATGCCTGCAAAGAAGCCTTAAAAATTGCGAGGAATGCTCGTAATCTTTTGGGCGCCAATGGTATTAGTTTAGAATACCCTGTCATTCGGCATATGATGAATTTAGAGTCTGTTTTCACCTACGAGGGGACGGATAATATCCATCACCTCATTATTGGTGAATATTTAACCAAGATGAATGCCTTTTCTTAAATATACTGAAAGCGTTTCAATTTTAGGGTTCCGTCATTGCGAGGGAACTTAGTTCCCGAAGCAATCCAGGCTTTTTCCTAGATTGGTTAAAGAACGCTTCGCGTTTCGCTATGCTCGCAATGACAACTGGAGCGTTATGGTTTGGGTTGTGCCTTAGGTTGAGCGCTTTTACGCTCATCCAAAGTAACCGTAAATGTCATATGATCCCCTTTGCGGAAAATATCGACATTATAGCTTTGTCCGGGCTTAAGACCTGCAACAGTGCTAACCGCCATGCGATCGTCTGTAATCATCACATTATTAATTTTAGTAATCACATCACCCGGCAATATGCCTGCTTTTTGTGCAGGGCTGCCACGGACAATGGCTCTGACATAAACACCGGTTTCATCTTTGTAATTGATACCTTCTCGGATCTCTTTGTTTAAAGATTGTAAGCTTACCCCTAAATATCCCCGACTCACATGTTTACCATCAATTAATACTATCATCACTGCATAGGCCTGCTCAATGGGGATCGCAAAACCAATCCCCA
>CAZCHZ010000268.1:0-2456 GCA_964498615.1 uncultured Legionellaceae bacterium
CCAAACGTGGTTTACAGTTTGTGTTAACCTTAAACGAAGACAAGGAAAGAAAAATCTTTGTCCCTTGTGTTACTATTACCACACATGGTGTTGCTAATCATTATCGTTTCCAATATGAATTTTTTGCTTCAAATGATTATCAAACCTTGGCTAATTTAGGCGCAGAATTATTCACACTCTTAGAGCCAGGCGCTTATATAGAGCGCGGAGATAAGAAACAAATCGTTGGCAGCTTTAAGGAAGCTTATCATTGGTTGATGGAAGAGGCTAAACGCGGCCAGCAGATACAGCGTTATAAAGGTTTGGGTGAAATGAACCCTGATCAGCTTTGGGAAACAACTATGGATCCAGAAGTGCGCCGTATGTGGAAAGTAAAAATCGAAGACGTGGTGGCAACGGATCAGATTTTCACTACCTTAATGGGTGATAACGTGGAAACTCGGCGTGAGTTTATTGAACTCAACGCTCTGATGGCAGGGAACTTGGACGTTTAGTAAGGTTTCTATGCTCATTTCCTTCATTCTTGGTTCTCGAATTTTTTATTGCTTAGTTTTTTTCTTCTCAACAGAGGGCCTTGCGTCTGCTGGTTGTAGACTAACGAGATAGGCGCTACGCTTATTTCTTTTGCTTTCTGCAAACCTTGCTCCTTGAAAAAGTTTGGGTAAAAGATTTTGTTCGTATGCGATAAAATCTTGAAATTTATCTTCCATATTATTAGAAGTGGGTTCTATTCCATATTGTTTTTTGTATTCTTTTTTTAAGGTTTCATAGTCTTTATTAAGCAGTTTCCATAAATTGGTTTTTTCGTAAGCTTTAGGGCCGTGTTTAAACCAATATTTTTCTTTTTCAATTTGTTTCATTAACGCTTTGTAAGTTCCCAATCTACACAATGCTGCATCTTCTGGACTACTAAGTATTTGTTGTTCATATGCAAAAAGGTCTTTTAACAATTCTTGTTGATATTTTCGATTGCTATGTGCAATCCACATTTTTGAAGTATTCCTTTGATATTCCATAAGCATGCTCATGATGGTCGTGTTTGCAGAAAGAAACACGTACATTTCCTTGTCCATTCCATCTTTTGTTTTAGGTAAGATAGAAGATACTTTAGCAGCTATATCTCTAGCAGCAGTCGATATGTCAGACTGATCTTGAGCGGCTGCTTTAGCTACAGGACTTGTATGAGCTTCCATGGATGTGCGTGGTGTCGTTCCGGATGTTTTTCGTAATGCCTGTTCTAAAGCGCTGACTTGCCTTCCAAATGCTTCTGCTTTTGATTTATCTCCTGGCGTCGAAGTTAAAGCGGTAACGCCATCAATAACTGCACCCATTGCATCGCTAACTGCACCTATTGAATCGCTTGGATCAGGGGTAGGTGTAGCTTCCTGCATAAAAGTTAATGGTGCTGATTCTGTCTGGTATTCATGAACGTAATCTTTTCCAATGCGCAGACCTAGAGCCTCAATTTCAGCATTAGCTAGTTCTATCCAAAATCTTGGTTTACCGCTGATGGGATGTTCTTTTTCATATTGCCTTAGTAAAACTTCGAGCGCCTTCTTACAGGAGTCAAATAATTTGGAGTCAAATAATTTTTGTATCATCTCGGGTGCGGTTTGAAACGCATCTACTACATCATCTAGCCCACGTTGTGCAGCTTCTTCGTAGCTTTCTTGTCTTACTTTTTCGGGTATGCCTATATCTGGTTTTGACAGTTCGTGTTTTGCGGAAAATATGCTTTTTTCGTAAGACATTATTTGTTTAACTACTTTTTCTATTTTTATGCGTTCTTCGCAGAGCGCTAACTCTTTGTTTAATTTTGCTAAGGAGTGTTGAAACTCTTTTATTGCTTCATCATCTCTGTTTGATGTTGAAACATCGTCTTTTGATCGTCCACTTTTCATCTCTCTTCGGAGACGAATATTATTAAGTTGATCGTTAATGCGCGTCTTTAAATTAATCTCTTGTGACTTTAAATCCTCAAGAGTAGCTATGTTATTTATTCTATACTCAATCTCGGAGCGCTCTATATCTGATAGTTCGACAGCAGCTATTTCTTTATCTATTTCGTTTTTAGATAGGCTCATTTTCATGGTCTCCGTTACTGATTATTCTTATAGGTTAGAGTGGGGTGATATTATTAAGTTCAAGAGTCTTATTGAAGAAAATAAAAATTTATGCGGGCAATTACACGAAGGAAACACGGGGAGAAAGACTGGTGAGAAGCTCGTAACCAATGGTGCCAATGGCCTTGGCCACGGTCTCTACTGGTAAGTTTGGTCCCCAGAGTTCGACAGGATCACCTACCCTGGCCTCCGGAATTTGGCTTAAATCCACCGTAATCATGTCCATAGAGACCCGACCTACGATGGGTGCTTTCCGGCCATGTATCAGCACAGGCGTGCCCTGGGGGGCCAAACGGGGGTATCCGTCGCCATAGCCTACGGCTACTACTCCGA
>CAZCHZ010000269.1:0-2449 GCA_964498615.1 uncultured Legionellaceae bacterium
AAGCACCTGCTTCTTCTAATTTTTGTAACACGGCTTCCAGTAATTCTGCACGCGTATTTTTAGCTTTGACACGACCTCGGGTAATGGCGGCAGCCACAAGATAAGTGCCTGTTTCAATGCGATCTGGCAGCACATGATATTCACCCCCGTTTAAGCCAGAGACTCCTTCTATGACAATGGTATCAGTACCCGCACCACTGATTTTTGCACCCAACATATTTAAGAAATTGGCAAGATCAAGTACTTCAGGTTCGCGTGCTGCATTTTGTAAAACAGTTTGGCCCTCTGCCAAGGCCGCCGCCATCATCAAATTTTCTGTACCAGTGACTGTCACGGTATCGAAAAGAATATGCGCGCCTTTTAAACGTCCCGCCACAGTGGCCTTGATATAACCATTTTCAACTGTGACATCCGCGCCCATCATACGTAAACCACTGACATGTAAATCGACAGGCCTTGGGCCAATAGCACAGCCCCCGGGTAAAGACACCGTGGCAGAACCAAAACGGGCTAATAAAGGTCCTAAAACTAAAATAGAAGCGCGCATGGTACGTACTAATTCGTAAGGGGCTTGCAAACTTGTGATTTCGCTTGCATCGATTTCGATTCGCATTTGTTCGTCTACAGTGAACTTAGCACCCATTTGCCCCAAAAGTTCCATCATGGTTGTGACATCATTTAAATGTGGCACATTGCTTATAATGACAGGCTTTCTTGCTAAAAGCGCTCCGGCAAGAATGGGTAGCACAGAGTTTTTGGCGCCAGATATACTGACTTCTCCATTTAAAGTGCCGCCTCCCGTAATAACTAATTTGCCCATGTTAAAACCTTATCTATTTCGTATACAAGCGCCACATCTTGCATAAAACTGGGCAAGTTAATAAATTGAATTTGTGTGCGTTGACTATTGGCTGTACGCAGCCAAGCAACACAAAGCGCAAGCAAAGTACTGTCTCCACTTTTCACGCCCTCTAGATCTACAATGATTTTGGTCATGGTCTTTAAAAAGTGCAAGCCATTTTGCCACAGCGTTTGTACATTATCGAAATGTATTTCCCCACATAACGCAATATGTGTATCTGATCTTTTTTCTAAGTATCCATATGACATTTAAACATCCTATCTATTATTATCTACTATTATGCCGACGCAATTTTTCAATAGCGCCTTCTATTCCCGCACGTCTGATTTCTTCTGCAAATTGATTACGATAACCCTGCATGAGGCTGACACCTTCTATAATGATGTCATATACACGCCAACTGCCACCCGCACGTATTAAACGATAATCTAAGCGTATTGGACTTTTAGCACCATCTCTAATATAACTGGATACTTGAATACGCTCTTTTCCACCGGCAGGTGCTCTTAATGGCAGGAATTCTATGGTCTGATCATTATAGGCTAACAAAGATTTTGCATAAGTGCGCACCACCAATCTCTTCAATTCCTGGACAAAAAGTGCTTGTGTTTCGGCATCGCTTGCTTGCCAAGCCTGTCTACCGGCCACCCATCTCGCCATTTCAGTAAAATCGATATGGGGCAACACTTGTTGATTTACCATCGCATATAATTTGCTGGAATTACGTTTATATTCCGATTTGTTCCCTTTGATGCTTGTCATCACACGTTGCGTAACACCTTCCAACATTTTCACAGGATCCGCATCAGCCATGACAACCGTTGATTGCAACACCAACACCATCATACACATGATGGATAATAAACTTTTTATCCCATTTTCAAGTATTTTCATGACGAATTCCTCTTTTTCGGTTGAGATTCTTCAGGTTTAGGTCCAGCACTCGCTTGTCCTGCGACAAACTTTGAGATGAGTTGTTCCAAGGCAAGTGCTGAATCGGTATTTTCAACCCGAATGATACTGCCTTCTTTCAGAAAATCGTTTTCGTCAAACCCCGGCATTAACGCAATATAATTATCACCGAGCAAACCCGCCGTCATAATACTCGCTCTTGAATCGATGGGTAAACGATCTAGATGACGATCATTAATACGAATCGAGACTTTTGCATAGAAAGATTCTGGATCTAATCGCACGCTTGTGACACGTCCAACAACAACTCCTGCAAGAGACACTTTAGCACGCGGCTTAAGACCTCCAATATTGCTAAATTCGGCAGAAATGGTATAACCACTCACCGGTTGCATAAAACTGGTTAATCCACTTACCTGCAATGCTAACAACAATAAAGAAGCGATACCTGCGATGAGCAAGGCGCCTACCATCATTTCGATCGTTCTTATTTTCATCTCTTATATTTCCCCAAACATTACTGCGGTTAAGAAAAAGTCTAATCCTAATATTGCCAAAGAAGAATAGACAACCGTACGGGTTGTCGCATGACCAATTCCAGCAGCGGTAGGTTCACATTCTATGCCTTGAAAAACGGCAATCCAGGTAACAACTGCTCCGAATACAATGCTTTTA
>CAZCHZ010000270.1:0-2444 GCA_964498615.1 uncultured Legionellaceae bacterium
CCAACGACATGCGTCAATAAGGGAACAATAAAATTACGCTCGGTATCACTCTAGCGGATGTTGCTGATCCACATCAGCAATGAATGGCGCATAAAGCCATACCATACGGGACGAAGCGAGGAAACAGTAGAAGAATCAGCTTTAGGAATGTCGTGCTGCGCCACCTTGTATAGGCGAGGCAACATACCAAGCGCGACAACTACAATAAGTAAACCACTGAAAAATTTTATCCACAAAAGTGTAATAATAAGTTGCGATGGTGAAAGTGTAATACCAACCAAATGCGTGATCAGAAGGATGCTGGTGATGGATTCCATAAGTCGCGCTGCCGTGTACAGTAAGTTGAATGGCTTGTTGAGAAAATGTGCATGATACAAAAGACGCAGAATTTCTGTCAGCCCCTCAGTGACAAATAAAAGACTACCAACCACACGAAGCGAACCACTCAATAATGGCTCTCTGTGCACAATCCAAACAAACAGATATGGCAATAGGTAACTAAATAATGGTAATGCTAACAACAGTACCGATATCTGAAAGATAAGAACAGTACGGGTAAACAGAACAAATGAACCATGTTCGGTAAAGACTGGCGCATACCGCGCAATTGATTTTCTAAATCCAAAATCCAACCACAACAAACTCAGATACACAACGCTCGATAGTGCGGCCCACAGCGAGAAACTGTCAGATGGAATCGCGCGATACAGAACAAAAACCAGTGCCGTGGAAAGTATACGATGAGCAATATACAAGAAAGCATTCCAGGACAATGCCGACGAAAATTTATGAAGAAGAGTTTTTTGTTGCATGAGTGAGACACACTAAAATAACTACATATACGACTCTTTCACTGTAGCCGAAAACTATCGTGCAACCAAATCTTTTAATGGATTCGACAGCGCGCAATTGATTTTGAATAGACGCATTCGATACACTACCAGTGTTGTAATACATATTATTCAAAAGGAGAAAGATATGATGTTTATCATCATGAAGGTTGCAAAGATTATTACCGCTTTAGCATCAATTCACATCGGCTTAATGGCACTCGGTTATGACTTTTGCAAACGATTCCATGGCTACAAATTTTTCTTTGATGTACTCAGCGGAATTGCTGGCGTCATAGTATTGGTTGGTTGCATTATGAAATACTTCGCACAATAATCACCATCAATCAACACATGTACAAGACCGAAAAGCCTCGCTTAACATAATGCGGGGCTTTTTCGTTGAAAATTGACCAAGTCTTTCAATTCAAACCAGAATGACCAATGTAAAAAATTGAGAGCATTCTAATGCGAAAGCCTTGCTCGCCAAAAGTTTCAACGACAGGATCGAATTATGTTGGTGTTTTTAAATGCTGTGCTCATTAAGCATTTTTCTTTAATCGAGACTAGACATAGAATAATAGAGCTTTATGAAGACATAATGTGTTATCCGACACTGAATTTCTTACTGAGGGAATATTCTATATTTTATAAAAAATTTTTACACCCAGAATGGCCAGGCGATGATGTTGCTATATGAGTTCTGATCATTTTTTGCAACATTAATTTTTGAGTGCCCAAATTTAGTCATAATTAAAAAGTCTTGGGGCATAGTTTTTAAAAAATTAGAAAGAATCGCGGAAGTAATTTTTTTGAATCTCGCTCGCAGGTGGGGGCGTCAGATTTTTATGTAAGGTTTTTTGCATGGTTTTTTACGGGCAGTAGTGAAAGCAGCGAGCCCTCTACTCTCTATCAAATTCTCTAGAGACATGCTGTTTTGGTGTGTAAAAATCATATTTTGAAAATTATATACAGTCATTATCAATATAAATAATTCACATTGATGTGTTTTTTGTAGCGATGAGGTATTCTTAATCAAATCGCCACGCCGTTTGCGTTTTTTATTTTTCAATCAATCGATCGCTTGGTCTTTAATTTGCCTTGCAATGACAAACCCTGTGCGTGTTTTTGAAATGGGGAAAATTTAAAAAATTAAAATCGCAATCAACGCGAGTGTAAGAGCGATATACATGAGTGAGTGACGTAAAGAGGGTTTTATGCCCCAATGTAAAAATGAAAAAATGCTGATAAAAGCAATTGATAGAAATCTAATAAAAACTAATAAGCCGAGTCCGAGTAATGTTGAAATTATAAAAACAAATTTTAAAACCGCTGCACTGATGAGCAAGGTGACTGCATTGAATCCAACAAAAAGATGCGTTTTTTCTTCGGCGATAAAAAATTTTTCGTACGTTATTAAAAAATTTTCTGAAAAATAAAAGAGTGCGCAGAGATAAAGAGCGAGTACATTGATGTTCGCAAAGTCGCTGCCCATCATACGAATGGACACTATATAAAGTATAAAAAGTAGAGCGGCTACGACATTGAGGACTTGATGCGTTAGGTTTGTTGTTTTTTTAAAGAGTTCTTGTTTTTCTACTTGCGTCATTTCCT
>CAZCHZ010000271.1:0-2434 GCA_964498615.1 uncultured Legionellaceae bacterium
CGCTAAGGAAAAACAGGGCTTTATCGAAGGACGTATTCGTAAAATTGAAGAACATCTCTCTCATGCTCAAATCATTGATCCTAAAGATTTACCACATACCGGCAGGGTTGTTTTTGCATCGACGGTGACGCTCATTAATGAAGAGGGTGACACTGTGGTCTATCAGATTGTGGGCGAAGATGAAGCGGATTTAAAAGCAGGTAAAATTTCTGTGACCTCCCCTATTGCCAGAGCGCTTATTGGTAAAGAAGAGGGGGATATCGTTTCTGTAGAAGCACCTGGTGGCCTGATTACCTACGAGCTGGATAGCGTAAGTTACGCTTAGTGCATGTAATGACAATAAAAGCACGTAGCAAAAGTAGTTATCGTTGGTTGAATAGACAGGCCAAAGATCTCTATACACAGAATGCTAAAAAAGAAGGTTATCGTAGTCGTGCTGCTTATAAATTATTAGAGATCCAAAGTCGGGATACGATTTTTAAGCCAGGATTAACGGTGGTTGATTTAGGCGCGGCGCCTGGAGGATGGTCACAGGTTGCGGCCGGTATAGTAGGTCAAAGTGGCAGGGTGATTGCGGTAGATAAACTGACTTTGGATTCCCTACCTGGAGTCGATATATTGCTTGGGGACTTCGAGCTGCCGAGTACCCTACAGCAATTAAGCGAGAAGCTTAATGGACGCGGGGTAGATCTTGTATTATCTGATATGGCGCCCAATATGAGTGGTATGACGGCTATTGATCAGCCTAGGTCAATTTATTTAGCAGAGCTTGCTTTGGCTTTTGCCCAAGAGGTCTTATGTGTGGGTGGCAGTTTTTTAGTCAAGACTTTTCAAGGAGAGGGCTTTCAAGCATATTGGTCTATGCTTAAAGAACACTTTGACAAAGTGATGATTCGAAAACCGCGTGCATCGCGTGTAGAATCCCGTGAAATATATGTTTTAGCCAGAGGTTTTATCCCTTGCCAAAAAGAGGTTAGATAACTTGAGTGATATGTTAAAAAATCTTGTTTTGTGGCTAGTCATCGCCTTGGTGCTGATGTCAGTATTTAGTAATTTTGGGCCACCTCCTAAACAAGTGACAAAACTTGCCTATTCGCAATTTATCGAAAAAGTGCGCACGGGAGATGTCAAACAAATTACCATTGAAGATCGCAATGTCAGTGGTGTGCTGCAAGATGATAAACCCTTTGTCAGCTATTTACCCACACCTGCTTTACCTGATTCTGCTTTAAGTACCATGATTGATAATGGGGTTGTGGTGCGTGGAAAACCCCAAGAACAACCTAGTTTATTAATGAATATTTTTGTCAGCTGGTTTCCCATCATTTTATTTATTGGCGTATGGATATTTTTCATGCGACAAATGCAAGGGGGCGCAGGTGGACGAGGTGCCATGTCTTTTGGGCGCAGTCGTGCGCGTTTGTTGGGTGAAGATCAAGTACAAGTCACTTTCGCAGATGTCGCTGGTGTGGATGAAGCCAAAGAAGAAGTGGTCGAATTAGTTGAATTCTTAAGAGATCCTGTAAAATTCCAAAATGTGGGCGGCAGGATCCCCAGAGGTGTATTAATGGTTGGCCCGCCGGGGACAGGTAAAACCTTACTTGCGCGCGCAATTGCGGGCGAAGCAAAAGTTCCCTTCTTTACGATTTCAGGATCGGATTTTGTAGAAATGTTTGTTGGGGTGGGTGCTTCTCGTGTTCGCGATATGTTTGATCAGGCCAAAAAGCATGCGCCCTGTATTATTTTTATTGATGAAATTGATGCTGTGGGCCGTCATCGTGGCGCAGGCTTAGGTGGTGGACATGATGAACGCGAGCAAACTTTAAATCAGCTTTTAGTAGAAATGGATGGTTTTGAAGGCAATGAAGGCGTGATAGTGATCGCTGCCACCAATCGACCCGATGTATTAGATCCTGCCCTTTTACGCCCAGGTCGTTTTGATAGACAGGTTGCTGTGAGCCTACCCGATATGCGTGGACGCGAACAGATTTTATTAGTACATATGCGTAAAGTGCCTTGTGCAGATGATGTGAATGCAAGAGCTATTGCACGAGGGACACCAGGATTGTCAGGTGCTGATTTAGCAAATTTGGTAAATGAAGCGGCACTCTTTACAGCAAGAGCAAATAAACGTCTTGTGACCATGGCAGAATTTGAAAAAGCTAAAGATAAAAGTTTAATGGGCGTTGAACGTCGTTCTATGGTGATGACTGAAAATGAACGTCGTGTAACAGCTTATCATGAATCTGGACATGCCATTGTTGGATTATCTGTCCCAGAACATGATCCCGTTTATAAAGTCAGCATTATTCCACGTGCTGGCGGGGCTTTGGGAGTAACGCATTTTCTCCCTGAGGGCGATCGCTACAGTTATAGCAAGCAACGTCTGGAAAGCCAACTTGCCAGCCTCTTTGGGGGACGTCTTGCAGAGGAA
>CAZCHZ010000272.1:0-2431 GCA_964498615.1 uncultured Legionellaceae bacterium
AAATACATATTTATCTTTAGACCCCATCGAATAAATGCCCCGACCCTCAAATTAACGCGTGGTTAAACGTCGAAAATCACGAATCCTAGGAACGGCAATCCACAATAAGCGTTGCAAAAATGCAAACATTCTGTCTCCACGCAAGGTGACTTTGCAACCCACAGGATAGCCTTCACGTATTTTAAAAGTGGCAATCGATTTTTTGGCAGTTGTAATGATAGGTTTTTGCCCAGCAATACTCGCCAGATCTCTTGCGGCATTATCTGCAATTTTCTTATCAGCAACAGCTTCGCCAACACCCATATTCAAAATCACAGATTTAATACGAGGCACTCGCATAATATTCGAATATTTACCTGTTGCCATGAGCTGCTTCACGACAGTATCTTGTAATGCTCTTAATTCACCCATTGTCACCCTACTTTACTCTCATTAAAGATCGATTACTTCGCCAGAAGACTTAAAAGCACGCACTTTTCGGCCGTCTTCCAATGTGATAAATTTCACTTTATCTGCCTTGCCTGTGGCAGGATTTAAAATGGCGATCTTGGAAATGTTGAAAGGCTGCTCTTTTTCTACGATCCCCCCTGGTTTTTGTTGGGCAGGATTCCCACGGGTATGACGTTTTACAACGTTTACATTTTCAACCAAGGCCGCTTTTCCTCCATCCACAATGGACAAAACACGACTTTCACGGCCCTTGTCTTTGCCCGCAAGCACAATAACAGCATCTCCTTTCTTAATCTTTCGCATACCATTCTCTCTTCACTACAACACCTCTGGTGCCAAGGAAATAATTTTCATAAACTTAGCACGTAATTCACGCGTGACAGGACCAAAAATACGTGTACCGATAGGCTCCAATTGCGCGCTGATTACCACCACTGCGTTTCCATCAAAACGAATGACAGAACCATCAGCCCTACGCACACCAGAGCGGGTACGTACTATCACCGCCTTCAATACATCTCCCTTTTTCACCTTACCCCTAGGGATAGCTTTCTTCACAGCGACAACAATGACATCACCAATGCTTGCATATCGACGTTTTGAGCCACCGAGGACTTTAATGCACATGACTTCCTGTGCACCACTATTATCTGCTACCTCGAGCCTGGATTGCGTTTGAATCATTGTTTAACCCTGCCAAAGTCGGATATCATAGCACTTAACCTTCTGTTCTTTCAAGTAATTCGCGAAAGACCCAAGACTTGGTCTTGGAAAAGGGTCGCGTTTCTTCAATCATGACCACATCCCCGGACTTGCATTGATTATTTTCATCATGCACATGATATTTGGTTGATTTTCTAACTATTTTTCCATACAAGGGATGTTTCACACGACGTGTGACTTTGACAACTATCGTCTTTTGCATTTTGTCACTGACGACCACGCCCTTTAAGGTTCGATGTAAGGTTGTACTCTCTGCTTGCATTATTTCTCGCCCTGTTTTTCAGCTAATATTGTACAAAGCATCGCTATTTCCCGACGAATGGTTTTCAAAAGATGCATTTGCGTAAATTCACCACTGGTTTTTTGAAGACGCATTTTAATTAATGCTCTTCGCTTTTGCGCCAAAACCTGCTTAACTTCTTCTAAGCTTTGCTTTCTAACAACGTTCGCTTGCACTTGTTTCATAATTACATCACCACACGTTCTATAAATGCGGATTTCAAGGGTAATTTAGCCCCAGCCAAACGAAAGGCTTCTGCAGCCACGTCCGAGGTGACACCATCCATTTCAAACATCACACAACCACGTTTGACTTCTGCTACCCAATATTCAACATTCCCTTTTCCGCTGCCCTGCCTCACTTCCAGAGGCTTTTGAGTAATGGGTTTATCTGGAAATATCCTAATCCACACCTTTCCGCCTCGTTTTACAAATCGACTAATGGCCCGTCTCGCCGCTTCAATTTGGCGGGCAGTCACACGTCCATTTTCAAGCGAACGCATACCATACTCACCAAAACTCACTTTATTACAACGCGTTGCAACACCGCGATTACGCTGTTTCTGCTGCTTTCGATATTTAGTACGCTTAGGTTGCAACATCTGTCTTTACCCTCTTCAATACATTTCTAAACTACTTCAGCAGGTTGTTCCTGCTTACCAATCACTTCACCTTTGAAAATCCACACCTTGACACCAATAATGCCATAGGTTGTTTTTGCAATGGCCGTGCCATAATCAATATCCGCTCTAAAAGTGTGCAAAGGCACACGTCCTTCTCGGTACACTTCTCGTCTTGCAATTTCTGCACCGCCCAAACGACCAGAAACGCTCACCTTAATCCCTTTGGCGCCTAAGCGAAGCGCGCTCGTGACGGCTCTCTTCATAGCACGTCTAAACATAATGCGTTTTTCTAGCTGCTGCGCAATACTCTGCGCAACCAAAGTGGCATCCAATTCCGCTTTACGAATTTCTTCGAT
>CAZCHZ010000273.1:0-2402 GCA_964498615.1 uncultured Legionellaceae bacterium
TTCCAAAAAAAAATTTTTTTCGTTTTTGCATTTAGGTTTATTGGGGAAGGCTTAGAAAAAAGTGGGATAGCACATAAAGTCGCGCGTTGGATTTTAAATATTGGTAGGGAAGGCCCCAATAAAATCTCCGCAGTATTAATGATGTCTTCGGGTTTGTTATCCGCTTTTATGCGAAGCTTGGGCACGGTGGCAGTTTTGCTACCTGTCGTTACAAGAATAGCAGCACGCACAGGGATCCCCAAATCGCGCCTTTTGATGCCCATGGCATTTTGTTCCGTGCTAGGGGGTACCTTAACCATGGTCGGCACAGGTCCCTTAATCTTGCTAAACAGTTTGCTTAAAAATGCGCAGGAATATCTTCATCATACTGTTCCTGCCTTTGTCCCTTTTTCTTTATTTTCTGTTTTTCCTTTGGGTGTCATTTTGTTAATAGCCGGTTTCTTATATTTTTATTTTTTTGGCAAACATTTATTACCTAAAGAACCCATCAAACCTTTTAGCAGTGGCACGACAAAAAGTTACTTTCTAAAGACTTACGGAAAAGGAGGGGATATTTTTGAAGTCAAGGTACTGCCAAGCAGCCCGCTTGCGAATGTTACCTTAAGTCATTTTGAATTGGCTTTAGATCCTTCTTCTTCCGTATTAGCAGTAATGCAAGAAAACGAATTGCATTTTCCTCCCTTACGTAAACTTGTAATTCAAGCAAACAGCATGGTCGCTATCATGGGTGTAAAGGAAACGGTATTGGAATTTGCAGAAAAAAATCATCTTAAGGTTTCGCCAAAATTAAATGTGTTTGCAGAAACTTTGCATCCTATTCGTGCGGGGCTATCAGAAGCAGTTATTCCGCCTAGTTCACAATTGATTGGTCATGAAGTGCGCGAATTACATATGAGAAGAAATCATCAGATCAACGCCTTGGCGTTGTTGCGAGGAAACACGGTGCACACAGGAGAAGAACTGAAAGGTCTTGAGTTACGATCGGGAGATACCTTTGGATTTTTTTGTCGTTGGCAGGCCTTGGCAGATTTTCATAAAAATCCTGATTTTGTTGTATTAACAACCACATATCCAAGAGAAGAAGTACGTCCCAAAAAAATGTGGTTTGCCATTGTGTTCTTTTTATTATCGTTAGCGTTAATTGTGTTTGGTGGATTTCCTGTGTCCGTTGGGTTATTGCTGGGCGCAGTGGGCATGATTGCGACTAAAGTATTATCAGTCGATGAGGCTTATGCCAGTGTCAGCTGGCAGACGGTTTTTTTATTGGCAGGATTAATTCCTCTGGGATTAGTGATGCAATCTACGCATACCACAGAATGGCTTACCCAACATACCCCGATTTTGCGAGAAGATTTACCTATTTGGGCAATACAAGCAGGGCTGGCAGTCTTGGCAACGGCTTTTAGTTTTGTGCTCTCAGGTGTTGGATCCACTATTGTCTTGGTGCCTATTGCTTTAGATTTAGCCAGCGGTTTGGGTGCCGATCCCAGAATGTTTGCACTCACCGTTGCGCTTGCTGCATCAAATACTTTCTTGATGCCAACCCAACAAGTGAACGTTTTAATTGCGGGACCGGGCGGTTATCACATCAAGGATTTTTTGCGCGTAGGACTTGGCATGACAGTATTGTATTGGATAGCGATGTTGCTGGGGATAAATTTGGTTTTTTAAGGTTTTTCTAGGAAGGATTTACCTTTGTATATGAAAAGGCTTAAGGAAATTTTCTGTTTCACATTATTCGCACGTTGTTGTGGTATTTTCAGTTTGTTTTTGTTAAGTCCTGCACATGCAGTACTAACGCAGCCGGATGGCTATTTATTGCCTTTGGGATTTTTAAACGGTGGTGCTACTTCTTCAGGCGAAGCAATCAATGCCGATGGCACAGTGGTAGTGGGTATTGCACAAGATGGTGCGGCTGGAAATGCATTTCGTGCTTATAGATGGACAGCGGCCACCGGCATGGTGAGCTTGGGAGATTTGGGTGGAAACGCATCTTTTGGTGCGGGCGTAAACGCAGATGGTACTGTTGCAGTCGGAGGCTCATTGGTGGCAATTACATTCGATACACATGCCTTTCGTTGGGTATTTCCAGGTCCCATGGTAGATTTGGGCACCTTGGGGGGGGATTTATCTGACGCCGCTGCAGTTAATGCAAATGGGACTGTAGTGGTAGGGGAATCAAATCTTGTACTAGCAGGCCCAACTCATGCTTTTCGTTGGGTGGCGCCAGGCCCGATGATGGATTTAGGCACTTTGGCAGCTGGCGATACTTCAGGTGCTTTGGGGGTAAATGCAGATGGAAGTGTCGTTGTTGGTTTTGCAAACGTTGTGGCAGCTGGCCCATCGCATGCCTTTCGTTGGGCAGCACCAGCAGGACCGATGCTGGATTTAGGCACTCTGGG
>CAZCHZ010000274.1:0-2387 GCA_964498615.1 uncultured Legionellaceae bacterium
CAAAGGTTCCAGAGCCTTAGGCAGCATGACAACAACCAATATTGCAGGCTCCTTCCCAGAAAGAGTGACATTAAACTTTACAACCCTCAGTATCCCGACAAAGACCAACAGTACCTCTATCCAGGCGGTGGCCATTGATCCAGATACTGCGCGTACTGCGCTCGCAACAGATCTCGATCATCACTATTTTCTGCGTTATTCTGCCATGTTTGCTTCAGCCTTCATGAAGGGTTATGCGCAAGTATTAACTTCTCAAGGCACCACAAACACAACAGCCACCAATGGTTTGGCCACAACGACGACAACGCCTACCCTGCCAAGTTCACAACAAATTTTGGCGGCCTTTGGTGAAGTGGGTAAAAAATGGGGGGAAGCCGTGCAAGATTATGTTAAACGTCCCTACACGATTACAGTTGCAGCAGGTACCGGTGTAGGTTTATTGTTCTTATCAGATGTAACGGAAGGTTCATAAGGAAGACAAACTTGAGTAATAAAGATCCCTTAGACACAGAACACGGTGATACTGAATTCAAAGAAGAAGAATTCGATTTTGGCGAATCGGAATCCCCCGAGAAGAATTTTAGCACGCCTCCCAGTGCTGGCCCAGGAGGATCTAAGAAATCTGGTTTAGTCATTGTCCTTATTTCCTTTATTCTTTTTCTGGGATATTTAAGTTACCGTTTTCTTGTCACCCCAAAACCCATCAGTACCGTTGCAAATGTACAAGCACCGAAACCCAAACCCACCCCAGCACCCGGTGCGAGTGATTCCATCGAATCTGCGCTTAAAACAGCCCCCCCACAAAAATCCCTGGTGGTTGTTACGCCTCCACCCCCACCCAAAAACAGCATCGAAGACATTCAAAAAGATCTTTTTAATGAAACACCATCTCCCCCAGGTCCAAAGGCAGAAGCACCGGGTGGTCCCCCGGTAGTTCATCCAACCCCTGAGGAATTACAAAAAGTCGCCGCTGCACAAGATGCGCTTAAGCAATTAAATGTGCAAATGGAAAACACCGTCAATGCTCTAAAGGCACTGGATAGCTACACCCATGATATTTCAAATGCGGTTTCTCAACTCAATGCGCAAATCTCTGCCATGGATAACCGTCTTTTAGCACTCAGCACAACCACCAATAGCCTTTCTAAAGATGTCAGCACTGTTAGGGGAGATGTTGGTCAGGTCAGGCGTGCCTTAGGAGAGGAGGGTCTCGATCTGAGTACTGTCCCAAGACGCCAACACTTAGGCGACCAATGTCCTCCCTCACAAGATCCTGAATTCGTCTTACATGCCGTCATTCCTGGTCGCGCTTGGCTGCGTTCTGCAGGTGGTCAAATCATTACTGTCACAGAAGGAGAAGTTATCGGTAGCTACGGAAAAGTGCTCGTGATCGATGCCAGCAATGGTATCGTGCTTACCAACTCAGGCGTTACCTTCAGATAATATGCGATTCATTACTTTAGGCATTATTCTATTATTCTTCACAAATACAGCACATGCCGTTGCAGATATCTCTACAATTCTTGCAAATTTACGCGGTATCATCGTACCCTTAACTGGCCTGGTATTAATGATTTGCTTTATTGGCGGGGGGATTATGATTTTTCATGCCCTCACTATGCTAAAAAAAATTGGACAAATGTCAACTATGCAATCGCAACCTGGAGAACTTGGTAAACCTCTTATTTATATGATTGTTGGCACAATGTTGATTTATATACCCAGTACAACAGGCACCCTGCTGAATTCTCTTTTTGAAACCGGACAATCCATCTTTGGCGGCGGGAGTATTAATTATCAAGCCATGGGTCAGGGCGCATCACTTTTACAATACGGCAGTGCAAACTCCGTTGTTCAACAATGGACAGATTTTGCAAATACCTTGGTATTATTTATACAATTTGGTGGTTTTTTGTCTTTTGTAAAGGGTTGGTTTATCATTTCGCACGCGGGTGGTCAGGGTGCCCAACAAGGTAGTATTGCCAGAGGCATTACTCATATTATCGCAGGTATTATTTTAATAAACTTTGTTGGCATGGCAAATATTATTGCAAATACGATTTTCGGGACAGGATAGGTTACACTATAGTAAGGGCAGTCAATATTGATCATTGGAGGTAAAATTTCATGACTAAAGTAGTTAAAAATCTAACATTCTTTCTGGCAACACTGGGTTTTATCAGTCTTGCCACATCAGTGGGTGCGGAAGGTGGTGGTAGTACCGATATAACAGGTATGACCACTAAAATTACCGGGGAAGCAAAATCTATTGCGCAAATCATGAACATAGCAGCCTATGTTGCTGGCGTTGGTTTTGCCTTAGCAGGCGTTTTGCAATTTAAAGCACATAAAGATAATCCCCAGCAAACCCCTCTCAGTAAACCTGT
>CAZCHZ010000275.1:0-2361 GCA_964498615.1 uncultured Legionellaceae bacterium
ATCAGTACATCCTATGCCTCTGCCTAAACGTTTTTTAGGCGTTCTTGAACCCATCGCTGGTATTAATGTATTAAGACGCATCTCGTTTCTCATGTTTTACTCTCACAATATCTGATAATTTTTTACCACGCTTTTGGGCAATTTTCTCAGGTGAACTCATTTTCATTAATCCCTTTATAGTGGCTCTCACCACATTCAAAGGATTGGTGGAACCAATGCACTTAGCCAAAATATTTTGAATGCCAACCACTTCCAATACTGCACGCATCGATGTACTTGCAATGATCCCCGCTCCATCCGCAGCGGGTCGCATAATCACTTTTGAAGCGCCATGACGAGATTCAATAGGATGAAATATGGTTGTTCCATTAAGCTCTATACGGACTAAATTATGTCTAGCATCTTCCATCGCTTTTTGAATAGCAACGGGCACTTCTTTAGCTGATCCCTGCCCAAAACCGACACGTCCTTTTTCATCGCCAACCACGGTGAGCGCATTAAATTTAAACTGTCTGCCCCCTTGAACCACCTTTGTCGTGCGATTCACAAACACCAATTTTTCTTTAAACCCATCACCTTTTGTTGCTAAATCAGCCATATTATAACCCTTAGAACTCTAAACCATGCGCACGCGCAGCTTCTGCCAAAGCTTTCACGCGTCCATGAAATCGATACCCTGAGCGATCAAAAGCAATGCGCTTGATGCCTTTTGCATTCGCTCTCTTTGCAACAAGCACGCCCACAGCCTTTGCAACACTGATTTTACCTTTCTCGCTTTCAGCCTGCTTTCGCAAATCGGCTTCCACACTCGAAGCGCAGGCGATGACGGTTTCACCGCCTTTAGAAAACACCTGTGCATAAATATGTTTAGGTGTTCTATGAACACTTAAGAACTCGACACAGAGCTCGTGTATTTTTCCTCGACTACGCCTTACACGTCTGGCTTGGGTTTGCTGTTGATGACTCATTCGTTTCTTCATGTACGCTCTCTTAATTCGCTTATTTCTTTTTGGTTTCCTTCAACTCTACTTTTTGACCAGAGTAACGCAAACCCTTACCTTTATAAGGTTCTACAGGACGTTTGTCTTTTACTTCTGCTGCAAATAGACCCACGGCTTCTTTATCTTTGCCCTCGATTCTTAATTTAGAAGTTGTTTCTGCAACCACCTTTAAGCCTGTCGGAATAGGCATCTGAACGGGGTGAGAATAACCTAGACTTAAATCCAAGGTATTCCCAGTTACCGCTGCACGATAACCCACACCTTCTAATTCCAATACTTTCGTGAACCCTTGCGACATTCCCTTTATTAAATTTCTTAACAATGCACAAGTGGTGCCTATCATGGGATGAGTTGCCCCATCACGTGCTTTGACTTTTAAACTTTTACCCTCCAGGACAACCTCTACAGAAGGATGCAAGGTAAGCTCTGCCACCCCAGCTTTACCTTTTGCAATCACCATATGGTCTTTCAGCGTGACTTCAATATCTGCTGGAAATTCTATTGGTTTTCTTGCGAGCCTAGAAATACCTGCCATATCATTAACCTTTTAAGCTACTAAACATAGGACTTCGCCCCCTTGACCCTGACTTCTGGCTTTTTTATCTGTCATCACGCCCTTGGGTGTGGACAAAATGGCAATGCCTAAGCCACCCAATACCTTGGATAAGTCACGTCGTCTCTTATAAATACGCAAACCTGGACTACTTTGTCTATCAATACGGGTAATCACGGGTTGATTTTGATGATATTTCAAATGAATATCGAGACAGGGTTTCTCATTCTTATCTTTGGTCATTTCAAATCCTAGAATATACCCTTCCTCTAACAACACTTTTAAAATAGCTGCTTTTTTCTTGGAAGCAGGAGTAATGACAGAAGCTTTTCTGCCCATTTGCCCGTTTCGAATTTGGGTTAACATTGCTGCGATTGGATCTTGCATCGTCATATCAATCCCCCTACCAACTTGCTTTACGCATGCCAGGAACCATGCCCAACAGGGTTAATTCTCTTAACATATGACGCGTTAAACCAAACTTTCGATACACACCACGCGAACGACCTGTGATAACACAGCGATTACGCATACGGCAACGATTAGAATCTCTTGGAAGTTTCTGCATTTTTCGTTGAGCACTTAATTTTTCTTCAATACTGACATTTTGAGATCGTATCGTTTCTCTCAAAGTAGCACGTTTTTTTGCATACTGTCTAGACAATGTCCTACGACGTTTCTCTTTTTCAACCATACAACGTTTTGCCATTATTCGCTACTCTCTAAAAGGAAAATTGAAAGCTTGTAACAAAGCCAAACCTTCTTCGTTCGTTTTGGCCGTGGTGGTAATAGTGATATCTAAGCAGA
>CAZCHZ010000276.1:0-2356 GCA_964498615.1 uncultured Legionellaceae bacterium
CAATGAATAAGAATGTAATGAAAATGAATGACAATGTGTTGTCGTTTTGCGAGGTAATAGAGTTGCAAATATTAGGTGGCCGAGATCAAGAAGGAAGACTAACGTTAGTTTCTGTCAGTATGTTAGCTACTGTCTGCGGTGGAGTGGCTTGGGGATACTGAAGTATCCTTAAGATACTCTTTTTCTATAATTTTTTTATACTCTTCCATGCTGTTTAAACCAAGAGTTGCTCTTCTATTGTCTACTTTTTTAGGATCTTCTATCGGGTAGGGTTCGAGTCTTTCTTCAACTAATGTAAATTGTGTGCCATATTTTTGCAATTTCCCATTGCCTACGGCAACTCTGTCATATAAATAAGCGTAATTTCTTAGATTTGTTTCTTTGGTTGCCAACAAAGTCTCTAAGGTTGCTAATACTTCAGCTTGAAAAACAGGATCGTGATCTGCATGTTGCACTAGTAGCCAAGCATTATTTTCGCAGGTTGCCCCAAACTGACTAATCGTAAACCAATTTGTGTCACATATGGCTAATAGACTCTTGATATTTTGTGTATTCCGGGTGTCAACCTCAGTCCAAGTTTTGGAAAGCATGTCAAAACTGCTTTGGTCAAGGCTAGATAAATTTCTTACAGCTTGATCAACTTCCACCATTTTTTGTATTACAAGGTCAATTTTTTTTAGCATAGATGAGGTGGTTTTTGGGGAAGATTTCAATTTTTCTTGTTTGATTTCAGAAACCATCTCATTAATTTTTTTATATTCTCTTTCAAGGAGGGGATTAATTTTAGATATTTTTACCACCAAACTGTCATTGCTATCGACAAACGATTGTAAACCTGAATGAGGAGGGTAAATATGCGTATACAGAATACCCAGGATAGCTGCCACAAATACAATGATGCTGCTAATTTTAAGTGCTTTCATCTTCATTTCCTAAAGATATTATAAGAGATGGGAGTCGATCGAGATTGTCTGATCCACAATGACTTGATTAACATCTACCCAAGGCATTGTAGGATCAAGATTTTTTACATAATGGTTTTCAAATAAAGTTTTCCTCGTTATCAATTCACATACTCCTTCTGTCTGAGTTGCTGGAATTAAGGTGCTCAATTATTTTATGTGCACATTCATTGGGACTCATAAAACTTGTATCAACTTCGAAATCATAGGTTTTATTCAAATGTACATTGTCATGCTGGCTTCTGGCTAGCCCAATTTTGCGATTACCCCTTGCGCGCTCTCTTTTTTCCAATATTGTAAGTGAACAAGTTAGACCTACAGATACCACGTTAAAGCTTGATAATTGATTAATCATTGAGGACATTGAATTTATATCATCAAGAACATGATCAAGGATGAGGTTATAACCATTCTTGGCGAGTGAAACAATGCAAAGATTCATGACGGAGAGAACATTTTTTCTTCTTTCTGCACGCATCCCTTCATTTTCAAGATCATCATAATCATTAGGGAACATATCAATAAACAGATCAAGTGCCAAATGTAAATAAGTAGGTTCTAGAAGCTTTTGCAACTCTTCTGCAATACTGGTTTTTCCTGAGCTTGAAACACCATTTAATAATATAATCCTGACTGTATTTGAATGATGATGTTTAATGTCTTTCATAATAATTCTCCCATGATTTTTTCAAGTCGATTTTCGGATTCATTCGGTGCCAATCAGTTTCGCGCTGAAAAAGCATCGCAATTTGCAAAAGTGTATTCTCGTCAAAAGGTTTTCCTGTAATCGTGATACCCAAGGGCAAGCCGTGGTGCCCGAATCCCATCGGCATTGTTAATGCGGGTAAGCCGAAGAGCGCGCCAAGTACGCTATAATCTCTACTTTTTTGGGATACTATTTTAAGTAGATTACAATTCAGCTTCACTGCTTCGTTATCAAGCGTAGGTGAAACAAAGGCATCGAACTTGTTCAAGATCTCATGTACCTGTTTTGCAATCGTATCGTGCATACGCTGTGCGCGTAAATATTCGGTGGCAGTGATGCGAAGATAATATTTTAAATCACGCTTTACATGTGGATCTATCAATTGAATCAGACGCTCGCTTTTACTAAATCCTTCAAGCTCTATTGCAGTCTCGCTTCCAAAAATGGTTGATGTCAATGCCTCATAGGGATGCTGTGGAAAATTGATCGGGGTAACTTTTATTCCGATTTCACGTAGCACATCGAGTGCATCCAAAAATGCCTTTTTAATTTCTGGTTTTTGAGAGAAATTGCTAGGCAAGATGCCAAGATGAAATTCTTTGCGCGTAACACGAGATGAAAATTTGAAGCGAGATTGTGCCAGAGTCGTGTCATCCTTTAAATCTTACCCAGCAAATTGTTGGAGTAA
>CAZCHZ010000277.1:0-2328 GCA_964498615.1 uncultured Legionellaceae bacterium
ATAAACACCTTATGATTGTTGTGCATCTTGATATAAAAAGACCTGGTGGAAAAAAAATTACACAAAGATTCATCGTGTTTAAAAATAAATTAGTACCATTGGACGCATATGAAGCAATGGACAGTGGAGACGAAAAAACACTCATAGATGCAGCACAACTCGCTCTCAAAGAACTACCAGAAAAATATGGTATTGATTTTGAACGCGTTATATTTGTTGCTTGGAATCACGGTATGGGGCCATTAAATCCAATTATCAGAATGTTTAATCCATCAAGGCTTTTCCGCTATAATCCAGAAACAAGCATGATAGAATTAGATCGAAGCATAGGATTTATAGATTTTATTAATGGTGTTGCTTTTCAAGACTATGAACAAGATTTACGCGGGGTCTGTTACGATCAATCAACAGGAAACTATTTAACGGAACAAAAATTTAGACGCGGCATCGAAACAATGAAACAATATAGAGATGGGCGAAAGTTGGACGTTATTTGCTTTGATGCTTGCCTCATGGGAGGAGCAGAAGTAGTTGTCAATCTATGCGAGTTTGCCAATTATGCTGTTTTCTCTCAGGAAGCTGTTCCTGGGACAGGATGGGACTATAGCCGCGTCCTAGCACCACTCGCACAAGGCCCTATGGAACCTGAGGCTTTTGCTCGACACATAGTTACCGCTTATGAAAAAACCTATAGCAAAATAACTAATGATTATACACAATCAGCAATAGCTTTAGAAAAAGTTCCTTTACTTAACGAAAACATTGATAGAGTGGCAAATTTCCTTATAAACGGGCTCATGGCACACAAACAAGAAATCCAGCTCGCCATAAAAGCAAGCCGCGACAGAAGAGTCTGCACTCACTTTGATGAACCAAGCTATATAGATTTGCATCATTTTTACCAAAATCTCTTAACAAATCTATCAAAACCTGAATATGTGCACTTATCGACTATCACTGATCTTAAAGAAACACTCAAAGATGGCATAAATATCATCAAAGAAATAGTGATCGCAAATGTTGCGGGAAGAAATTTGCGCAATGCCATGGGTCTTTCTATTTATTTTCCTGAGCGTCCCCCAATCCATTCTTCCTATCGAGATATTTATTTCTCGATGCACAATTCCTGGCTAAAATTTCTCATCGCTTATCACGGGTCTAAAACGTCAATAGTTGATCATACACCCGCAGTGCATGGATGGTAAGAAACATTCCACATAAAAATTGGTCATAATACCCAAAATAGTGTAAAAAGATTATATGCTACTACAACAAGGAAAAACATGCGCAACAGAAATCTTTTATTTTTTTTAGGTATTATCGCAACTTTTAATAATAGCGTTGCGTTGGACCTGGCAAGTTCTGAAAAACGCCAAGATTTGTTAAAAAATTTTGCAGTAGGATATGTGGCTGGATTAATTCCTGGCGTTGGTCAATGCGAAGTTTTATCGCAAGCCATTCCCTATGTTCTTAGTAATGACGATGATGATAAATTATTATCACTATGGTGTGGTCATGGATTGGGATTTGCAACCTATCTTTTTTCCATCTGTAGCTTAGCAAAAAACCATGGACCGTGGCACGCAACAGTTGCTGGAATGGTTTTACCTGTACCTGCATTTCTCTTTTTAAAACAATTTGGCATGCTTGCTCGCGCAAAAGAATATAAAAACAACAATAAGTTGATTAGCAATTTTAATAAAATAAAACAATATTTTAGCAACTAAACGTGCTCTATCTTTTATGGATAAAAAAGCTTTTAAACAACATCTTCTAGAAGAAATTTATAAGCCCTATCGCAAAGAAAAAGGATGTCTTGTAAATTCATTTGCTTGCACCAAAATTGTTGTTGGAGAAGGAAATCCAGACTCTCATATTATGTTTATTGGAGAAGCTCCCGGAAAAGAAGAAGACGAACAAGGGCGCCCCTTTGTTGGAAGATCAGGCCAGCTCCTGAACAAAGCCCTTAAAGAGTCTGGATTGCAAAGAGAAGATGTTTTTATCACCAATATAGTAAAATGTCGCCCCCCAAACAATAGAACGCCCTTACCCCCAGAAATTGCTTGCTTCAAGGAATTACTTATTGGTGAAATAAAAATTATTCGTCCTAAAGTCATCTGTACACTGGGAGCATGCGCGCTCAATGGCCTTCTCGATGACATGCTTCAAATCACCAAAGTTCATGGCAAGCAATTATCCTTTTACGGAATAACCCTGATTCCACTTTATCATCCTGCGTATATCTTGCGAAATCCACCTGTCTATAACGACTTAATCTTTGATATAAAAAAAGCATCTTTTTACGTCAATTCTGCTTCAAACATCGAT
>CAZCHZ010000278.1:0-2322 GCA_964498615.1 uncultured Legionellaceae bacterium
TTATCCCTTTTACAGCACATACGCGCATGAGTGGTGTAAATCTATCAGATAGGCAAATCCGTAAAGGTGCTCCGGATGCCATTATCGCCTATATCAAGGATTTGGGTGGACAAATATCGCAAGAAACCCAGGATCTAATTAATAGTATCGCCCGCAAGGGAGAAACACCATTATTAGTGGCAGAAGGTCCACTGCTCTTAGGCATCATACGATTAAAAGATGTCATCAAGGGGGGTATTAAAGAACGTTTCGCACAATTAAGACGCATGGGCATCAAAACGATAATGATCACTGGGGATAATCCTCTCACTGCAGCTGCAATTGCAGCAGAGGCAGGGGTCGATGATTTTTTAGCGCAGGCATCTCCTGAAGATAAATTAAATCTCATCCGTAATCTTCAAAAAGAAGGTAGATTGGTAGCCATGGCAGGCGATGGTACAAATGATGCGCCTGCGCTTGCACAAGCAGATGTTGCAGTGGCCATGAATACAGGCACACAAATTGCTAAAGAAGCAGGTAATATGATAGATTTGGATTCTAATCCCACAAAATTAATTGAAATTGTTGAGATTGGTAAACAATTATTGATGACAAGAGGCAGCATTACAACTTTTAGCATTGCCAACGACATTGCCAAATATTTTGCCATTCTCCCCGCTGCTTTTGCTGGAACTTATCCCATGTTGAATACCTTAAATATTATGCATCTTGGCACGCCAGAAAGTGCAATATTATCTGCGGTGATTTTTAACGCAATTATTATTATTTGTCTTATCCCGCTCGCCTTGCACGGCGTAAAATATCGCCCTGTCTCCGTTGGCCGTTTATTAACGAGAAATGTACTCATTTATGGTCTTGGGGGGATCTTGATTCCTTTTATTGGCATCAAGCTGATTGATCTTATCTTAATAGGATTAAAATTAATATGAAAAATCTACCTTTTAGCATCGCTATCAGATTACTTTTGTGTTTGACAATATTAACAGGGATATTATATCCTCTCTTCATCACTGGAATTGCGCAAGTTGTATTTCCCTTTCAAGCTAATGGTAGCTTGCTCACTCGTCATGAAGAATTGATTGGATCACAATTAATTGGTCAAGCATTTGATGATGCAAAATATTTTCAAGGACGTCCTTCTGCAACGATAGATTTTCCCTATAATGCCAAAGTATCTTCTGCTTCACAGTTGGGCCCAGGTAATAAAATTTTGTTGGATACTCTTCATGCAAGAATTGCCTTGCTTCGAACACAAAACCCCGATAATCAATCCAACATTCCTGCAGAATTGCTGATGGCATCTGGTTCTGGTCTCGATCCGCATATTAGTCTTGAAGCTGCGCTATATCAAATCCCGAGAATCGCCAAAGCAAGAAAATTGTCTAAAGATCACATTGAAAATTTGGTCGAACAATTAATAGAGCCTCCTCAATTTGGTTTTATAGGCATGAGGCGAATCAATGTTTTGCAACTCAATTTAGCCTTAGATCTCATGTCACAACAAAGATAGTAATGGAGTATGTATGGAAAAACGTCCCAGTCCTAAAGAGCTGCTTGACTATGTCAACAAGCAGGAACGTGAGAAAACTCAAGGGAAATTAAAAATATTTTTAGGTGCCGCTCCTGGTGTTGGTAAAACCTATTCCATGCTAAGTGATGCTATTAATATGCACCAAGAAGGTGTTGATGTCATTGCAGGCCTTGTAGAAACACATGGACGAAAAGAAATTGAAACGCTCTTAGCACAATTGGAAACACTGCCCCGTCGTCAAATTAAGTACCGAGGCAAACAATTAGAAGAATTCGATTTGGATGCAGCTTTGGCGCGTCGTCCAGATTTAGTGCTCGTAGATGAATTGGCACATACTAATGCACCTGGATCAAGACACAAAAAACGATGGCAGGATATTTTTGAACTTTTAGACAAGGGAATCAGTGTATACACTACGGTTAACGTACAACATATTGAAAGCTTGAATGACATAGTCACACAAATTATCGGCATCACTGTACATGAAACCATTCCGGATACTGTTTTAGAAAGAGCAAGTTCAATTGAATTAATTGACTTGCCTCCCGATGAACTTATCAAACGTTTAGAAGAAGGAAAAATTTATGTTCCTACAGACGTAGGTTTAGCTGTTGAACATTTTTTTCAAAAAAGCAATCTCACGGCCTTACGCGAACTCGCACTGCGCGTCATGACAGAGCAAGTAGACAAAGAAATCTTATTACACAAACAAGGACAAGCCATTGAGAAAATTCGAACATCAAAAGAACGCTTACTAGTTTCAGTTGGACCAAATTCTAATGCGGACAAAA
>CAZCHZ010000279.1:0-2312 GCA_964498615.1 uncultured Legionellaceae bacterium
CGTTTGGTGCTACCATCATATGTTTATTCCTTTTTTTAATTGATTAAAGATGCTCTCAATTAAGAGAGCATCTAATACTTATATTTTTAATTTTCTAGCTTGTATGCGATCCAATTAATTTGATCTGCAGCTGCTCCAGCTGGGCTTTGTGCGCCACCAGCTAAGAACAATGAAGGAACAAATTGACCTGGTCTAAATGGCTGAAGATTAAAATCGTACCCGGTATACGTCTGAGTAAGCGGGTCGAACTGCGTACTTGCCCCTGCAGGTGCAACAGTCGCAAATAATTGCTTTGTTGGTACTGTACTTGATGCAGGCCATGCAAATGCTGTAAACGCTGACGAATCAATATCAACAGTCATGTTGTATGCCCCGATATTTGTTCCTGCTACCACACCATTGATTGCTAAAATAGTTCCAGTCTGTTGATCTATTTGTGTCATCCCGAAAGATGAAGGCACGCTAAAATGCACTTTCATACCGACGGCATAATAATTAGTAGGATCAATAGACACTGATACCACTGCATGAGTTGCTTGGGAAATATTAGTCACATATAAGAATTCTGGCATTACAGCACTAAACTTACTTATGCGACGAGTGTTTCCAGCCGTTGCAGCAGCAGCAAAACCATTAGAAGCCGTTGCTGGTAAACCTAGCAATGTATATCCTGCGCCAGAAACTGTTGAAATCTGCGCAACTAAACCGCCGATTTGTAACATTCCGGTAGTATTATAAAAGCGAATAAAATCGCCTTCAGAATATGTATTGGTTTGTGTTACCACAGCTGGATTAGCAGCTGTTATCGCAGTAATAGCATTAGCTGCTTGAGCTTCTACAATTGGATTTGTTGTCACATATGTAAAGCCATTTGAAGCTGTAGCAGTACCAAATGTATCAATCAAAAGAGCATTCGTAGAATTTGTTTTCTTCCAACGTATACCATTATTAGCAGCAGTAGCACCCAAACCAAATTTAGGACCATACCATTCTGCACGGATAACAACACCTGTAGCAGGAGCTAAAGGCATTTGAGTAACATTTGTGGAAACAAAATAATCAGCAGAACTTGGAAGAGGAATAAGAACGCCTGCTCCAGTTGATGTGAATGAACCACCTGTCAAGATTGTAAATGCCATATACTAACCTCCTTTAAATTGGGTTTTGAACAACTGCACCCATGGTCACGTTAAGACCAGTAATCCAGTTTTGGTTAGTTACGGCACTAGCAAATGCAAATTTAGCGTACAATTGGCTATTTTGAGCCACAGATGATACCACATAAGGTGGTCTGTAACCTAGAGTCGCTGTATAATTGTTTTGCTCAATTTTGGCTGATGCTTCTAGCCCAAACATTGGGATAGTGTAGACAGTTGCTCCTGTTAATGAAGCTCCAGGGATTTTTGCTCCCTTAGAGGATACAAAGAATCTGAATCGGCTAACTGAACAGTACTCTTCAGGTCTTAAGCCTTCTTGATGAGGATATGCATTCTTTAAAAGCACTCCAGCAACGTTTTGAAGGTCTTGTGTGATATCAGTAGAAGCAAGTGCAATAAATGCATCCCTGGTCGGGGCTGTGCCGAACTTCAAATCCGCATCTATGCCTTCAAGCATAGTTCTAGCGTCATTGCTAAGCAAAATTCTCTCGATGTTATTAATATCGCCACGAGTAATATTTGTTGGCTGGTCGCCATTACTTCCGCCGACGGCATTGATATAGCTTACGCTCGATGCGTAAAGATCGCGCATCAATAAGTCTTCTTTTTCTCTCATCCACTGTCCTAGAAGGGCTGTGAACTTAGTAAGGACTTTGTCATTCTCGTAGAGCGTACTACGCTGTTACTTTCAGGCTTTGACTTCACCTTACTGACCATTTTTCAATGGCGGGGATGGCGCTTCGACCTTCCCTCCCAGGGTTTCCCAAGGGATCAGACTATCACTTCACCTTGCGGTGCCTCTGGATTTAGTCGTTGCGGCTGTACATTTAATTCAGTTTCATATATAGTATGTGTAACCCCTACCAAGGATTTTACATGACTAGAGAAACTTACGAAAGAAAACCTTATCAAATTGAAGAAATCGCCTATCTTGCTGGAATTGTTGACGGAGAAGGGAGTCTTATTATTGGAAATTATTCCTCTAACAAAAAAACTGGAGCAATCCATTATTTTACTTCTCTTGAAATCAATAACTCTGGCAAAGATCTCATTGATTGGCTTCACAATACCTTTGGAGGTAACTTTATGGAATATTCCCCAAGACAATATGCTAAAAACTGTAGACTTAAAGTTTACAGATGGATAGCACACGGG
>CAZCHZ010000280.1:0-2310 GCA_964498615.1 uncultured Legionellaceae bacterium
TGATAGGGACAGAAGATGAACTTAAAGCACTTAGATAATTTAGTGAAGACTGGAAATTTGAAGGCGGAGCCTTTTGATGAGGGTGAATTTAAAGGATTGCTGCATTCTGGTGAAAAACGGTTGAAGGATGCTCACAATAAAACGCTTTCCATAGAAAGTCGGTTTGATTTGGCTTATAATGCGGCGCATGCATTTGCATTAGCTGCTCTACGTAAACAAGAATATCGCCCTACTAATCGTTACATAGTTTTTCAGGCATTAGAACATACGCTTGGTGTTACCCAGGATGTGTGGCGTATATTAATGAAATGTCATGAGAATCGCAATCTTGCGGAATATGAAGGACATTTCGAAGTTGATCAGCAGTTGTTAAAAAATCTCTTGGCTGCAACAGAAGCTGTACGTGATCGAATTAATACGCATTATCAATTGCATGAACATGTGTGAATTTATCAAGCATTTAAGGATTTGAACACTATGCAAAAGTTCTCTGACAGAAAAATTAAAAGTATTAGTTATCAAGATTATTTAATTGATTCTCTCAAGGATCCAGAAGAGGCGATTGGTTATTTAAAAGCAGCCTTTATTGGGGGCGATGTTAAAGTATTTCTAATGGCAATTCAAAACGTTATCCAAGCGCATTGCAGCAGGAATGAATAAAAAATAGATATCGAGCGCAAAAAAAATTTATTTAATTTTTTTCTCTTCAAACAATTCATGTTTGCGAGTGGTGGGATCGTATTTCTTAAGGCTCAATTTCTTGCCTTTGGGATTTTTTTTGGTGGTATAGAAGTAGCCAGAAGCCGATGACACTAATCTTACTTTAACGCTTTTGCCCTTTGCCATTGCTTACTCCGCAGCCTTTGCCTTTCGTTCGATTTCATCTAAAACGGCTTCGATGCCCTTTTTATCGATAGTACGCATAGCCTTGCGGCAGACCTTTAAGGTTACCCAACGCCCTTGGCTGGCCACCCAAAATCTGTGCTTATGGAGGTTTGGCAGAAAGCGCCTGCGCGTTTTCCGATTAGAATGGGAAACGTTGTTTCCAGCCATTACTTTCGTACCAGTTACCTGACATACTCTCGACATGATAGACTCCGCATAAATATACCGACCTTATACCAAGATAATTTACCTATATCAAGTCTTGATAATAAAATGGTAAGCTTTTTTCCTGTTTAGTAGGCGAGTATACTCTGCTATTCATGAAAGGGGAACCCTTTCAGCACTGTTTTTTACAATGGGGAGAAGAAAATGTCTAGAGGCACATGGCTAAACGTCATAAAAACTTGGATAGTTTGCGGACTTGTCAGTACGCTCATGGGTTGCGGAGCCACACATACAGCGGTTAATAAGCGTAATTTAGACGTGCAAACGAAGATGAGTTCCACAATATTTTTAGATCCGGTGACTTGCGATAAACAAAAGGTCTTTTTACAGGTGCGTAATACCTCTGATAAACCCGGCTTAGATTTAGACGAGGGCCTAAGGGTCGCCTTAGAAAACAAGTGCTATACCCTAGTTCAGAATATTGAACAGGCGCATTATTTACTGCAGGTAAATGTGTTGCAGGTAGGGCGTTCAGATTTAAGGGCAGCGGAACATGCCCTAAATCAGGGATTTGGTGCAGCCTTGAGTGGGGCGGCGGCAGGGGCAGCTGTAGGAAGTTTGGCTGGCAATCATAACAACAGCAAAGGCATGGTGATTGGAGGCTTGATGGGCGCGGCTGTTGCCACGGTAACCGATGCGATGATTCAAGATGTGGTTTATGCCGTGATTGCGGATGTACAAGTATCAGAACGCATTAGTAATTCCTTGGTTGTAAAAGCCAAAAATAAATCTGTCTTACAACAAGGCACAGGTACCCAGGAAGTGACTTCCACAGAAAGAATTAATTGGAAACGTTATCAAACACGTGTGGTAAGCACTGCCAATAAGGTAAATTTAAAATTTGAAAAAGCCTTGCCTGAATTACGTCAGGGATTAACACGTTCTATTGCAGGAGTATTTTAATGGGAGAAATAGTAGGCGAAACAACAGTCACTTTGGAAACAAAGGGTCTGCATAGGGGGGATATGCTGGGTCCACTTGTGCAAGTGAAAATTATCAATCCTAAAATTGGGACAGTGCTTCCTTTGCCAAGTTATGCAACGGTAGGATCTGCAGGTTTAGATTTACGCGCTTGCATAGATGCGCCTTTAGAAATTCTGCCAAACACGACGCATTTGATTCCTACAGGTCTTGCTTTTTATATTCAAGATCCGCATCTGGCCGGGATCATTTTGCCGAGGTCGGGTTTGGGTCATAAGT
>CAZCHZ010000281.1:0-2281 GCA_964498615.1 uncultured Legionellaceae bacterium
AGCTTTGGATCTTCTGGCAAAGTACTATGCACCACGTCATTTTTCTTTTCTGTTCTAACAGATTTGAGTTGTTCAGACGTCAACTTGGCCGCAATCTTTTTTATCAAATTTTCAAACATTGCAGCAGTAGCTTTAACGGATGTCTTAATACCATGTTGCGGCGATGCTGATGAAGTAACAGCCTGCGTAACTAGAGGTTGTTGACTTGATGGTACCGCTGGTTCTTGCGCCGCAGCATAGCCTTGCTGCACTTCCGCAAATAGCTGGGCTTGTGAACTGTCCCCGGTTAGATCCGCAGGTTTTACTCGATCGCTTGGTTGTGCTTTGGGTCTGGAGCCTGCTATACAACTGTCTATTGCTTCTAAACTTCGAAAAGATTCAACTGAATCTTTTAATGTTTTGTTATTAGGATGCGAATCAGAAAAAACTTTCATGTTCGTATATACTGCAAGCATTTCATCACGATTGTTTTCAAGAAATTGCGAAAGTTCCTGTTCATGTATTTTACTCAGGCCTAGAACAATGTTTGAAAATGTATCAATACAAGCATCTGCTAACCTTTCTGCGGCCCTCGGTCCTTGCACTTTTTCAATTTTAGTAATATTTTTTGGATCTAGAAGATGCTCAGAAACTCTTAAAATTGTTTCAGAGTCCCAATTTTTAGTTGGTGACAAGTCACCCACAACTTGATCCACTAAAGTTTTATTGGCAGGATTCCCTGCTAATGCGGTGAGATTTTGTATCACTCCCTGCGATGGGTCACCTGCTGCAGATGCGGGAGGTTGCACGCTTGCTGGTGATACAGCAGGTGCAGCATCATCTGCAAATGGATCGTCAACATTCGATCGAGCACGATCCTCGCTTTGTCTTCCTTTAGCTTTACTTCTTTCATCTTCGTCTTTTCCGCCTGGAGTAAACATTTAACTCTCCTGTATTTCTGTACACACTTCTTAGACAAGATTAACCGTCAAATGTTCTATGATGTTTAAACGTCTATGTAAAGTGTATACGCACGGACAAAATAGTTGCTTGACTAATTCTGTAAAAGTAGGCAACATAGAAAAGTATTTCAAGTTGAAGCGTTATTAACATAAATCATCGGAGGTCTGTGTATGTCAGCTTTAATGGAACCAACATTGGTGCAAAAGAAAACCACCAAAATGACCCCAAATGCAATATTATTAGGTGCCATTCGATTTAATTCAACGGACAAATTTTATGAAGCACTCAGAGAAGGCGCGAACATTAACTGTACTACTGAACGAGCCTCTGCCCTTGCTGTTGCCGCTCATCATGTTAATAATTGGGCTTTCGATACACTTATAGAAAAAGGGGTTAATATCCACTTAATGGGTACGGATCAAATTTCTCCCTTGATTTCTGCTGCCTGGACTGGTGTGGAAACAATGGTGAGAACCCTATTAAACCTAGGAGCCAAACCAAGTGACTATTGCAGCGATAATGCTTTAGGGTATGCTATCGCTGGTATTAGTAGCTACGCTCTTGTAGAGCATGGTCAATGGCATCATGAAAACCCTGAGATTCATGGAAATGATAAAACCCTAAAAGATCAATTAAAAGACTGGTTTTATCAACGAGGAAAATTTACAGCATCTAAGTCTGATGTTATTCCTTTTCCTGTTAAGGATAAACCTTTAAGAGTTTTGTTCACCGGTAAGCTTGATGTCATAGGCTTGTTATTAAGCGCAGGTGTTCATACGGGTACGCCAAACAAAGCCGGACATAGTCCTGCAATGCTGGTTGCAAACCCTGGAAAAAATCCCAATCATTTTATAGATGATCCTGATAGTAATCTTGAATATCAAGGAACTAAAGATAATGTGGTCACTTTTACAATGAAATTACAAACTCGCAACGGAAAAGGTGCCATAGATATTATTCTTGATTATGATTTTAGTAAAATTCAGGCAATGTTTGAAGCACATCATCAAAACAGTTCTTCTAAAGCGCGCACTGATGCCGATTGGCAAGCATTCGGTGCAGCAGTTCAAACAAAAATACAAGATGATTTGTCTACACAAATTGGCCATGTTCATACAAAAATAGACGCTCGGCTGGTTGTCGTTCAACAACAGGTCCACAGTCAAGACGTCAAAATCGATACAGAACGTAAAAATGTCGATGATCTTCGCAGACAAATGGATCCTATGCTGGCCGAAAGCGCACGTCAAACAACTCTTGCACTGCGCCTACAAGCAGTTGAACAAAATCCCTTCACTAAAAGTTTTAATACAGCTTTGCATGCCAAATTAAGATCTAA
>CAZCHZ010000282.1:0-2277 GCA_964498615.1 uncultured Legionellaceae bacterium
AAGAAGTTCAAAGATTTCGCTGGCTTGCCAACAATTATCAATATGCCTGGAAAGTACTTACAAAAACAAGATTGTCCGTTTTTACTCGGTGGTATAATAGTAAACCTTTTTTCAAAATTGTTTCTATTATTGCCCTTGTCATTTTATTTTTCCCAACACAAATGTCTATCACCACCAATGCCACAGTGGTATCTTTATCACCGGAACTCATTAATGCTCCTATCTCTGGCATTATTCATGAATTTTTTGTTAAACCTGGTGAAATGGTAAAAAAGGGACAATTATTATTATCATTTGATAAAGTAGAACTAAAAAACACACTGGCGATTAGTAAAAACAAGGTATTATTTACTGAAGCACAGCTTAGAACTGCCAATAAACAAGGTTATGAACAAGAGAAATCTAGAGATGAAATACCCGTGTTAGAAGCTGAACGTGCTGTTAATCAAAGTGAAGCGGATTATGCAAAATCCATGTTAGACAAAGCAGATGTATACAGTCCAACGGATGGTATTGCAGTGTTTGAAAGCAAAGAAGATTGGATTGGACAACCCGTTCAAGCTGGAGAAAATATTCTTAAAATTGTAGATTTGCAGAATGTCGAATTATCTATCATCATACCTGTCTCTGATCTAATTAATTTAGAAATAGGTGCTCATGGTAAATTTTTTGTTTATGGACAACTACAAGGAATGGACGTTCAACTGACATCAATAGGTTATAATGCTAAACTGCAACCTAACAAAGTCTTAGCCTATGAATATAAAGCAAAATTTGTAGATCAACAAAATTTGCCCACCCTTGGGAATCAAGGTATTGTGCATTTATATGGAAAATACGTTCCCTTTATTTATTTCCTTTTAAGACGTCCATTGCAAGCCATCAGACAAAGTATAGGATTTTGACGTTGTAAAACTATGGATAATACAAGCGGTACTCATACATATTACTTACGAAAACTTCGATATGGGGTACGCATTGATTTTTATGGCTATGATCACGATGGTATTCCTCAATGGATCGTATACGATGGTTTTCGAAACAAAGACTTTCTCGTTGGAAAACCAGAATATGAGATGTTATCTCGTTGGCATTTGGGCGATCCTAAAAAAATTATTGAGGCAGTTAACAAAGAAACTTCCATTCATGTTGACATGGATGATTTTGAAACTCTACAAAGGTTTTTGTTCCAAAATTATCTAGTAGAACAAAGATGGAGAGGTGTTTATAAACACGCAAAAGAACAAAAAGTAATTAGGAGCGAAAATTTATTTTACTGGTTTATCAGATATTATTTGTTTTTTAGAATCCCCCTTTTCCATCCTGATAATTTTTTAAATCGCACCAAATTTATTGGTGATTTTCTATTCAGTCGTTATACCTTTATTTTCATGTCGATATTAGGATTAATCGCCATTTATCAAATTGGCCTTCATTGGGATACTTTTACCCATACCTTTTCTAGCATTTTTAACTGGCAAGGATTTTTTTTCTACTTCATTGCTTTTACCGTTGCCAAGTTTTTTCATGAATTTGGTCACGCTTATATGAGTAAGCAATATGGAAAATCGGTACCTGCGATGGGGATAGCCTTTCTTGTGTTTTGGCCAGTACTTTATACAGATACCACACCAAGTTGGACCTTACCAAGCCATCAAAGAATGCGCATAGCATTGGCTGGTATGTGGGTAGAAACCTATATTACTATTATTGCAGCCTTAATTTGGGCTAACACACATAATGTAACTGTTCAAATGATTTGTTACATCACAGTAGCTGTCAATTGGGTAAGTACCTTATTAATTAATGTTAGCCCCTTCATGCGATTTGATGGTTATTATGCACTCTCTGATTACTTAAAGGTGCCTAATTTGCAAAATCGTGCTTTTGCCATAACACGATGGCAAATCCGACAGTGGCTATTTGGTTTTGACGAACCACCACCCGAGCAATTTTCAAAAAAAACGCACTGGATCCTTGTTTGTTATTCATTCATCACATGGATATACAGGTTGATTATCTATTTTGGAATTGCACTCTTAGTATATCATTACTTTTTCAAGATAGCTGGTATTATTCTTTTCCTAATAGAATTGTTTGCCTTTATTATACGTCCAATAGCCCAGGAATTTCAAACCTGGTACAGTTATCGAAAACAATTTAAATTCAATATCAGGACAATGATTTCCTGCGTTTGTGGTGCCATTTTACTTATTTTATTATTTCTACCCACCAGCACCAGCATTAAAATGAATGCTACATTAAGCTATGAGCATG
>CAZCHZ010000283.1:0-2270 GCA_964498615.1 uncultured Legionellaceae bacterium
CCAGGGGAAGTCTTTAAAATCAAATGATTTTTGCTAGAAGGAAATGGCGGGGATTAAAACAGGCTGTGATATACTAAAACCACTTTAAAGTGGGTGAGAGTACTCATACATGTCTTCTAAGCATCGATCGATTCGGGCTTTGAATTGCCCGGACAGTCGATCATAGCCCTGTGTGGATCACGTCAGGCGGGGCGATATTTACCTGAATATCGTGAAACACGTAAAAAAAATATTAATAATTTTATTAGTTGGCAAACTTGTTGGAGAGATAAATGAGAAATCCTGAAAAAATTAAAACCGCACTTACAAATGCGCAACTAATGCTTGACAACGCACTACTCGCAGCAGCCGAAGCGGGGGAATATAGACGCGTGGCTGAGCTTATTGCTCGGGGTGCAAATATTGAACATGTTGACGAGGAGGTAGAAGCGACTCCTTTGATGCTAGCAGCGAAGAGTGGCCATCATACTGTTGTGCAGTTGCTGATTGATTCAGGGGCTTCTTTGCTTGCTAAAGATGGAGATCGAGTGATAGGTAGCGGATACGTGTTATCTGTTATGAGCGAAAGAGAAGGTTATGAAGAAAGTGACAAGGATTACTGGGAAACAGTAGAAGTATTGATGAAAGCTTTAAGTTCCAATCAAGAAGCTTGGTATATGTATACTAAAGATAACGAATGGGGAAGAGCACTTGCAGCGACAGCCCGTCTTGGATATGATAAGTCTCTTAAAATTATATTACAATATTTGGAAAACCATAGTAAAAATCTCAAAGAGGGAGCTGAAATATTAAAATTTAAGCGAAGTTACTTGGAATATGTCGAGGACGACATTGACGGATCGCATACACCCTTGATACAAGCTGCAGGATCGCGGTGTACAAAAGATGGCGTTAACATTTTGTTGAGAGCGGGTGCATCTTTGCGGCATAGAGATGATGAGGATAGGGATGCTTTGTGTCATGCAGCCAAGCAAGGGTTGCCTAGTGTTTTGCAAAATTTAATAGATTACATCAAACAATCTGAAGTTTATTTCAAACAATATTGTGAAAATGGTAATTTTGCAAAGGTGTTTTTTAATGCAGCATGTCCTGAGTTTTATCTTGAAGTTGGCGACGAAGAGTATATGGATGATAATTGTGTACAAAAGATGACGCTTTTATTTACAGAGTATTCAAGAGCATTGGCTGGTACACAGGTATTTGTACCTTTTTTAGATGCGGTTACAGTTAAAGTTAATGCGAGAAGGAAAAATGCTATCTTACATTACGCCCGCTTTTTTAAATCGACAAAGTTTTTGCTTGATTTAGGCTTTCCGTTGAATGCTAACGATAGGCATGGCCGGACTCCATTACAGTATGCTCGAGATTGTGCCAAACAGAGTCTTACTTTTACATTAAGGGCTTTGCAGAGCGCACGCATGAGGGCAATGGAAGCCAAAAATATGGGGGCAAGTGCAATAAAAAGAGCGAAGGTGGCTAAACAAGTCATTAAACTTTTGGAAAACGCGGAAAATCTCATGGCGCTTTGCGAGGGAACACTGAAACAGGACGTAAACGGGTCCCCTACGGTCTTTTCCTTATTAGCAGGTGGTGCAAGTCTCAATCAGAAAAATACTAATGGCTACACACCTTTGCGTTTGGCAATTCGAAGTGGTCAACTCTCCTTGGTGAAAGAGATATTAGAATGTGCAAAGACTTTCTCTTTTAGAGAAGAAGAACGCGATGCAGCTTTGATTGAGGCCATGAAAATGAGTGTTGAAAATAGGGATGGTTTTAAAATTTATTTATGTTGTATTCTGTTTCATGTCTTAAAAAAGGATACTCTTAAAAAAGCAGTGGCTAAAATATGTGCTTATTTAAAAAAAGCATGTCCTAATCGTCGTGACATTCGTGGCGGTCTCTATTTTGCGTTAGGTTATCATTTGAAGTATGTGACTTTGCCTCGCTATCCACATCATTCTCATGCTATTGCAAGGTTGAGCTTTGATGTTTTTAGTAAAATTCCTCAAATTGTCGACTGTTATCAGGACGCACAATTTGAGATTGCTGACATGTTGTTTGGGGGTGCTTTACTTGTAGATGCGGAACAAATAGAAAAAGCCCTTTTTTATTCTATGAAAGCAGGTGATAGTCTTCCAGCACAACGGTTAAGAGCACATCTGATTAATCTTGTCGGTGGGGCTGATTTTCAGCAGGATTCTGACTTTGGGGATCTTCGTAAGCGCGAGCCTGTTAAGCAATTCTTGGTGCGCTATCGGAAACTACAAGAA
>CAZCHZ010000284.1:0-2264 GCA_964498615.1 uncultured Legionellaceae bacterium
TGGGAATATTTAAACCCCCAGGCTGAGCAAAAACAAGCAGAAACCTTAGGGACGAGACGCCGCGGTCAGGAAGGTATTTCTGGTTTAGAAGAACATCCTTTGCTCGATAAAAGTGGTATGCCCATCAAGGTTGATCAAATAGATCCGGAATGGCTTGAAGCATTGGGACTTGAAAATTTGGATAGTAAAGAACTGTTAGATAAAGCAGAGTTACAAAATAAAATCAAAAATAAACTAAGAGCCAAAATGGAACAGGCCTTAAAGATTACGAATGAAATGAAGCAAAAAATGTCAGGCCCTCAGCCCAAATTAAATCAAAAACAAATTGCCAAAATGGTTGTGCAATACACCAGAACCCTGGAATTGCTAAAAAAGCCTATATTAAAGATAGAGGCGCCAGAATTTCGTGCCCCGCCTCCCAAGCCTCGGCCAAATATGTAAGGATTTATCAATATGGCTAATGTCTCCCTATCCCGCGAGATCCTATACGGCAGTGACGAGGCTGCGGTCAAGCTTATTCGAGGAGGGGCAGATGTCAATGAAAAAGACGCCTGGGGTCTTACGCCTTTGATTGAAGCCACCTTAAAAAATAAAGTTGAGATCGCAAAATTGCTTTTGAGTCATGGGGCCGATGTTGATCAACGCGATATCTCGGGGCAAACGGCCTTACAATGGGCAGTGAATAGACACAATAGTGAATTAATAAAATTGTACTTAGAAGCGGGCGCTAATCCTAATCATTATTCTAAGGATGGTCAACCTGTGTTGGTTAATCCGATTTTACGTGGAGAACGAGAGTTAATTCAGAGTTTGGTTGCGCATGGTGCCGATTTAGTATTTCCCAAGGATTATATTACTGCCAAGTTGATGGGACATCGTTTTGAACTTGTGGGTAAGGCAGATATTATCAATACTCAAGGAAAATTTATCGAGCTGGATTATGAAGGCTTTTATTTAGAATTTACGGTTGGTCTTATCCTACGTACCCTCATCAACTTCTTTAATAGCGCTGAAGGCAAAAGATATAGTTCGTATAACATGGTCTTACAAAAAGTGATCCGTACATTGAAAGATGCTGTCGAATTAATACAATATAAGTACAGCACAGAAGGCTTGAAGGAAAACGAGGAAAACATTCGCGCTTTATTGAACAAAGATACTATTGTTGTGCCTGTTGCGTTCGAAGGTCACGCTATTACATTTGTTAAATATGGCAATATTTTTTCTAAATGTGATAGGGGGGTGAAACGAATTGTGGATACAGTCGTTGTTAACCAGGTTGGGAATCCCTATGCGCTGAATCCGGATTTTTTAAAGGATTTACTCTATACAAATAAATCAGATGAATACATCAATGATGAAATTAAGAAAATATTAAGATTAACGCCTTTTGCGACCTTACCCCCGCGTTATCAATTAAGTGGGAATTGTTCTTGGGCAAATGTAGAAGCGGCTATTCCTGCCATGATGTTTATGTTGATGTTTAGAGGAGATTTAAACGCGCGGGGAGAAATTGCCGCACTTAAACAATCCGTGATGGATTATTATGATACTTGGGTAGAATGGGATAAAGATAGGGTGTTAGATGAATGTATTGAAGAATTTTACTTGGTGGATAGACCAAGACAGGCTGCGAAAGCTGGGATATTGGCAGCTATTTTATTGCAACGTTGTCGTCCAAACGAACCCAGAGAAGTAAAAAGAGCCAAAAAAATATTACCCATTTTAACTATTCCTGATTACAATTATATCTTGCGCGGTTATGTGAATGTCTATTGCACAAAAGCTGCCGGTAAGGTGGGCGAAGATTTTACGCAATTACTGAAAATGTGTGGCTTAAATCTTAAAACCTTAACTTTAAACTAAATAATATTGTAATTACACCTTATATTGACAAATATACTCAATATTCTCTAGCCTTATAGTACGCGTATAAGATTAACCTTAAGGAGAATACAATGAAAAAAGCAGAAATCTTTAAGAGTCAAACAATGAAAAAAGCAGAATATAAAACTTTTAAAACGCCAGATGAAGTGAGAAAATTTGAGAAGGGAAAATTAGAATTGCTTAACATGGGTGGTGGTGTCATCGGTTTGCTCACCCTTGAACCCGGTTGGCAATGGTCAAAACATGTAAAACAGATTGCGAAAACAGAATCTTGTGAAGCACCACATTTTCAATATCAACTTTCTGGTCGTTTGCATATTGCCATGGATGATGGCACAGAATTTGAGACCGGCCCAGGTGAAGTAGCCTGGCTTCCT
>CAZCHZ010000285.1:0-2260 GCA_964498615.1 uncultured Legionellaceae bacterium
GAATATTGCTAGATCTTTTCCTACACCTGGCGCGCAAGGCCGCTGCCTTGCGCTTTCTTTATAGGATCACACAGCAAATTGATCTTTCTCGTAATGGAGGGCGCTGCGCAGCATAGGCGCTTAAGGCGGGGACTTTAAAAGCACTATTGCTTGAGAAAATGATTCTGAGCATGGTGTCTTGGGGAAATGTGTGAGGGCGACCTTGATCGTCATAACATCGTAAACGCGTTCTTGAGCTGGGAACAGTATCAAAGCTGAAATCGAATATCGTTGCAGTAAATTTTTTTTGACCTATTTCGACAATAGTAGCCGCCATGGCTTCTGCCGGGTCTATATTATACAAATTAAATAATTGTTCAAATTCACCTACAGACATCTCTGGGAGTTGCGATAAATCAATTGTCATAAACTACGCCCGCTTTATTACAAAATCACGCAAGTGTCGTTGGACCGGGGTTCTTCCCTTCGGGTGCTGTAAGCGGTTAAGGCAGGTGTGAGGATAGGATTTGTCGAATAAACTACTTTTAACATTGTATTAGCACTAAAAATATAGTTTTGATCCGTTGTACTATTAGTACAATGTAAATAAGTTATTATATTTCCCCGTTGGTCTACATCAAAATCAAAATGTTTTGTATTATAAAACTGCTCGCCGATTTGGACTACGATTCCTTCAGGGCTTATTTCTGGCCATTTTCGATCTATTGGAATAAAAGCTTCTTTAAGCTGACGCACAGAAACAGAAGAATTTATTGAAACAACCGACATACCTATAATCCCCTTTTTATCGATACCATTTTATTCATACATAAATAAAAAATCAAGAGAATTTAAGTATATTAACACGGTTTTAACCAAACTAATTTTTATCTATAAGAAACATAAGCTGCCGGTCGATATACCGCTTTTGGCGTTCGGTAATGCTTTTGTTGACACGCATCGACAAACACTTGTGCAAGCGTTTCTATAGATTGCCCATTATCGCGTGAACTTTTGGGACCTCGAATATTGTAAAGGTGCAAGAGAATAGTGGCAGCAAAAGCTAATTTATCTTTATCCGAATGCCCGTTACCTGTCCACAAGCCTGTACACAGTTCTCCAAAGGCTGCTTTAACTTTTTTCAGTCTAGTTTTACCGCCTGAAGTTTCTTCGAGAAATGTACTCAAATTTGGAACTTGTTGTTGCCCTGCAATTTTAGGTAATGCAATCGAGTCGTATGAGCTGAGTCTGTCGATAAACATCCTAACAAGATCTGCATCAGGTAGTTTGGAATAAGCCCTCATAATGAATAGAATTTCTGCAGCTGCCTTTAATCTTTCATGTTGTGGCGCGGCATTGTTCGCATATCGAATGCAGCAATCACGCAACTGATCAATAGGTTTTGTACCCAAAACAGGCAAAAGTACATCATACAATGTCATACCTCTAGACTGAGCGTCGTTTATTACTTCTGGTACGTCGTTAAAGCTCACCACTTTCGGATTACTATCCTTTCGTTTAGGTGGCGTTGGCGTACTGCTTGAAGAAGAAGAGATAACTGAAGGTACTTGGTTCGGATCTACGGGCGTTACTGAATTGTTGACATCGTTTCTCAAACTAGCGGTAAAATTGCCAATAAGTGTTGGTAGCGTCCTGTGGCTTCTTGTAAAGCTATCATAGTGCGCGCCTTCCCCGTCAGCACCGTTGTTAAAAATAAAGCACCATTGGTCAACGTTTATTGCGCCGGCGTTAATGGGAAACGAATCACGAATTACAAGGGTTTCACCCTCTTTACGTACAATTGCAACCTTGTAATCTGGATTTACTTTAGAAAGTATGTAAAAGAATGGCGAATCTAAATATTGTCTATTCACATTGATAACATTTCGCGCGTAATAAAAAATCAGGTCCTGACGTGCTGCGTCTTTTTCGGGATGTGAGCTAGGGTGTGCAAGTTCCATTTCATTGTGTCTATCTAATAAATACCATAATTCATGGTTCTTTGAACGAATTAGATCTATATCTACTGTAAGTGCAGCAGCATCATTTATTGATCCTGATCGTAACAATTGAGCACGTTGTGAGATCATCTCCTCCAACCGTCTTATCGCAGGAAGATCTCCCAAAGACGAAACTAGCATGTGCATGAACACATCATCACGGCATAAGGCATCGGGGCTGTTCGGTCCAAAGTGCGCCTGCACATAATCATATGCCTCTTGACGCAACTGACCTTGGGTTTTCTGTATTCCCCTTTGAGCTAGCTGATGCGCTACAGCCG
>CAZCHZ010000286.1:0-2247 GCA_964498615.1 uncultured Legionellaceae bacterium
ACAGTCAACTAAAGACGCTGGAAGAATCGCAGGACTTGACGTGAAACGTATTATTCCTGAGCCGACAGCTGCAGCGCTAGCCTACGGTCTTGATAAACAGAGCGACAAAAAGATTGCTGTGTTTGACTTAGGAGGCGGTACATTTGATATTTCAATTCTAGAGATCGGTGATGGCGTTTTCGAAGTGCTTTCAACCAATGGTGACACACATCTTGGTGGAGACGACTTTGACAATGCGATTTTACAATGGATGCTTCAGGAATTTAAAAAAGAACATGGCATTGATTTAAGCAAAGATAAAATGGCACTGCAACGTCTGCGCGATGCGGCAGAAAAAGCCAAAATCGAGCTCTCAGGTACACAAACAACTGAAATCAATCAGCCGTTTATCACAATGGACAGCTCTGGTCCTAAGCATATGGCGCTCACATTAACACGCGCTAAGCTTGAGACATTGGTTCATGATCTAATTGAAAGAACCAAAGAGCCTTGTTTAAAAGCTATCAAAGATGCGGGCGTCAGTGCGAGCCAGATCAATGAAGTGATCTTGGTGGGCGGTATGACTCGTATGCCAGCTGTTGAGCGCAAAGTGGTTGAAATCTTCGGAAAAGAACCTCACAAAGGCGTCAACCCTGATGAGGTTGTGGCTGTAGGAGCTGCAATTCAAGGGGGTGTTCTCACCGGAGATGTAAAAGATGTTCTTTTACTTGACGTGATTCCATTAACACTTGGCATTGAGACAATGGGTGGTATTTTAACCCCGCTTGTTGAGCGCAATACAACGATCCCAACACAAAAGAAACAGATTTTCTCAACAGCTTCAGACAATCAGCCTGCAGTGACAATTGTGGTCCTTCAGGTTGAAAGAAAGATGGCGCGTGATAATAAAGAAATTGGCCGCTTTGATTTAACAGATATTCCTCCAGCGCCACGTGGCATGCCACAAATTGAAGTCTGTTTTGACATCGATGCCAATGGTATTTTGCATGTGTCTGCTTGCGATCTTCAAACTAAGAAAAAGCAGGAAATCCGTATCCAAGCAAAATCTGGTTTAGATGAAGCTGAGATCAAACGCATGCTAAAAGATGCTGAGGTCCACGCTGAGGAAGATAAGCGCAAAAAAGAAGAGGTAGAAGTCCGCAACGAAGCAGACTCTATGGTCTTCCGCGCACAGAAATCCTTGGATGAATACAAAGCCAAAATGCCAGCACAAGTCGTAGAAGAAATTCAAGGCAAGATCGATGCGACTAAAAAAGCGCTTGAAGGCGGCGATAGCGAAGCCATCAAGAGAGCATCTGATGAGTTGAATCGTGCGATGCAAAAAATCGGCGAATCCATGCAGCAACAGCAAACTGCAGGAGCTTCAGCTGCTGGCCCCAACCCACAGCAAGATTCGGCCAATGCTTCTAAAAAGGATGGCAAACCGGACATTGAAGAAGCCGAAGTGGAAATCCTCGACGAAGAAAAGAAGTAATCCCTTTAGGGATTCCCCTTGCCTTTGCCCGGTTTTTACTGGACAAAGGCAGTTTCATTTTGGGCCGATAAGGCAATTCAGATTAAGTCCTTCAAGGATTGGATCTTCTTTAAGAATTGTGAAATAGCGTGAAAGCTTTTTGAGCCACCAGTTGCGGTCTTTTATTGTTAAATGCAAAGGAAATCCTAATTGCTTTCCCGATAGGTCCTCTTGTAGACAAATACTTAAGTAGCCTCCCCTTTTCGTTCTCTCTGACATTCCTTTTAGAACCTGGTTCACTTTTTTTGGGGGAATATGTTCCAATACATCGCAACAATAGATCCAATCTGCAATTTGCAATGTTTCTGGCAATTCCCAAAGACATGCCTCAGTAAATGAGATACATTCCGGGCATAAATGGACCAAATGGGTAATCTGCTCATCAAGCGCGTGCGGCGATAAGTCGATTAACTTGACATTCAAATTTTTTGCGATAAAGGATTTTGAAACTCGCCCCGTTCCACATCCAAAATCAATAATGGTTTGCCCATTTTTAAACTCTGCCGAAAAATAGCGTAGAAAATAAGAAGCAAAAACCTCACCTGGACTACAATCGCGATATGAAGGATATTGGGACCAGATTAGATCGTATTTGGCTTTCTCTTTTCTCATTTTGTTCTCATAAATCTAAGTTACTAAATTTCAATTACTTTTGAAATTAAAAAAAAGATTGATTTAAATTAAAAAAATTACTATAATTTTACTTATATCTTTATAATAATTAACTTAAAAAG